>NZ_CBFFRL010000268.1:0-5093 GCF_965644215.1 Phytobacter sp. V69 | reverse complement strand
GGCTTAACGCCAAATGAATCAGAGCGGCTGTTCCACGAACAGTCAGGTCGTGTGGCCAAAATTAGTTGACCACTACACCGCAAACCACCGGCCGTATCTTTGATCATATCCTGTTGCAGCAACGCACGCTCCGCAGAAGAGAAGGTTTCTCTCTTCGCCGGATCCTCAGCAGTTGTGGTGAGCAGGCTGAACTGCGCGTCATAAAGCTGGTATTCCCCTTTGTCCTGGCCCTGGCGCGCTTCACTCAATACCGCCCGCATCGACGACACGGGAAAACTCATAGAGAGCACGCCATACCAGTAGTTCTGATAATCCAGTGGCACGCTGGCGGTGACCAGCGAATCGGCGAAATTGGCTTCATGGGCTTCATCGCTAAACCAGCGTACACCGCGCAGCTTATTTTCACGCTCGCTTTGCGCGGCAAACCACGGGCTGGTCAGATACTGGTAATAACGCTGCACAATTTCATTATTGTTGCCAACGGGCAATGTAGAGATAAAAAAGCCTGCGCGGGAAACATAGAGTGCGCGGCGAGGAAACATGGTGGCGCTGGAGGAGAAACGGAACAGATAACCGAGCTCCATCGCAGCGGTCAGTTCGTTATGCAACAACGGATTGTCGCGGCTCAGTGAGGCACTTTGCTCGACGAAATAATCCGACACGCCATAGATAGGCAAGGTCCGGCGGTTATCCAACACGATTTGCCAGTAAGGCAGGATCCGCTCGCGTTCAAACTCCCCCTGGATGTTACGTAAGACGTCAAACGCCAGCGGCGTTTGTGCCGCCGACTGCATACCGTTACGAAAGAAGAGCAGACGATCGACGCCCACCTGCACCTGCCGGTCGAGTACGTTAGAGACATTGTCCAGCGTGTTGCGCTGGCTGACCACATAGGCGCCTTTCATCACCATCACTTCACGCCAGGTGAGGACCGTCGAGCAGACAAGGACAATAACAAAGCAGAGATTAACTACCCGGCTGGGAACAAACCAGGTTTTGACTAAAGCCAGTCGCGGTGGACCTTTAATGACCTTTTCCCGCCCCACTGAGGAGTCTCCCTGATTAATCATAACGCCTCACCACACAGTGCGGTTGCCAATGGCAAAACGGTAAGAAGAAAAACGCCCGGACATGCCGGGCGTTTTAGGTGGCTATGCATCTTCGCAAACCTTTCGCGTTTCACCGGGAACCAATTCATCTTCCCGAAAAGCTTCACGTTTCACGACGTAACCGTCATACCAGCGACACTCCACCATTCCACTGGCATAACCGGTGACAATCATGCACTGCCCACCTTTTTTTGCTTTTACTTCATCACTGACCAAAAAGACCATCTTGCCTCCTGTATCAGGGTGAAACGTTTTCACCTTAGACGAAGTTTTCTCCTTTTGCATAATGGCAAAATTGAGAATTCAGGCGTGCGTACCACGTAGTCGTGCAACAACTTTCACCGCCGACAGCACCACCGCGCCGATGAGAAAACCCAGCACCAGATTTGCCAGCATCGGGAGCAGCGCCGCGATAAGCGCACTGTTACCCTGCGCGATGCTCTCTACGGCATGGTGCAACGGCGTAATACCGTGGACCACAATCCCGCCACCGACCAGAAACATGGCCAGTGTCCC
Source organism: Phytobacter sp. V69 (assembly GCF_965644215.1). Taxonomy (NCBI): domain Bacteria; kingdom Pseudomonadati; phylum Pseudomonadota; class Gammaproteobacteria; order Enterobacterales; family Enterobacteriaceae; genus Phytobacter; species Phytobacter sp. V69. Next base: position 3,468 of record NZ_CBFFRL010000268.1, on the reverse strand, counting down.
GACCACCGACAGCACCTTCATCAGCCATGGTGCAATAAATAGCAGACTTTTACCCAACGCCTGGGCCAGCGCGGCGCGCTTTTCTACCAGCGAGTAACCCATATCGTCCAGCTTGACGATGATGCCCACCAGCCCATACACGCCAATGGTCACCAGCAGCGCAATCCCGGAAAGGATCAGCACCTGATTTAACAACGGTGCGTCGGCGACAATACCCAGCGTGATAGCCACAATTTCCGCCGACAGAATAAAATCGGTGCGAATCGCCCCTTTGACTTTGTCGCGTTCAAACGCGCGCGGATCCTGCGACGCCATCGCCTGCAGTCGCTGCTCACGATCTTCCTGCGTTTCTTTATGCTTGCGGGCTTCAAGACTGTGCAGGACTTTCTCCACACCTTCAAAGCACAGGTACGCCCCACCTACCATCAATAGCGGCGTGACGGCCCAAGGAATAAACGCGCTGATCAACAGAGCCAGCGGCACCAGAATCACTTTATTGAGCAACGACCCTTTCGCCACGCTCCAGACCACCGGTAATTCCCGGTTTGCACGCACCCCCGTGACCTGCTGCGCGTTCAGGGAGAGATCGTCACCCAATACGCCGGCGGTCTTTTTTGCCGCCAGTTTTCCCATCACCGAAATATCATCCAGCAGCGTGGCGATGTCATCGAGTAAAGTTAATAAGCTACTACCTGCCAAAATATTCTTCCTTATTGATTGCCTGTGGTTTTTTTCCTGCTCGCCATCTCAGTATGATGTAAAAAAGCGACAGCGAAAATCCCCCAGGCCAGTACAACAAAAATTTAACAGATAAAGTACAATTAACCGCTCGCCAGGGCGATAGTTTTGGCGTTTACTATATGCTTCCTTTTTATTTTGCTGTGAGGGAGTATGCGTTTCAGGCAAGTTTTACCGCTTATAGGTGCACTTTTTGCGCTGTATATTATTTGGGGTTCCACGTACTTTGTTATTCGCATCGGGGTTGAAAGCTGGCCACCGTTTATGATGGCAAGCGCACGCTTCCTTTCCGCTGGCATTTTGTTGATGGCATTCCTGCTCATTACCGGCCATAAACTTCCCTCGTTACGCCCCATGCTTAACGCAGCACTGATTGGCGTGTTATTGCTGGCCGTCGGTAACGGTTTTGTTACCGTTGCAGAACACCAGAACGTCCCTTCCGGCATTGCAGCCGTCGTCGTGGCGACCGTCCCGTTATTTACGCTCTGCTTTAGCCACTTTTTTGGTATCCAGACCCGTAAATTAGAATGGATGGGCATTGCCATTGGCCTGGCTGGCATCATTTTGCTTAACAGCGGCGGCAACCTGAGCGGTAACCCCTGGGGTGCGCTGATGATCCTTATCGGCTCGATGAGCTGGGCATTCGGCTCCGTCTACGGCTCACGCATTGAATTGCCCACCGGCATGATGGCCGGCGCAATCGAAATGCTGGCGGCAGGCATCGTCCTGCTGATTGCATCAATGTTAAGCGGCGAGCGGATGACCACATTACCAACGGCGCAGGGCTTTATGGCTGTCGCCTATCTGGCCATTTTCGGTTCCGTGATTGCCATCAACGCCTATATGTACCTGATTCGCAATGTCAGCCCGGCGGTCGCCACCAGTTATGCCTACGTTAACCCGGTAGTGGCCGTGTTGCTCGGTACCGGTTTTGGCGGCGAGCACCTTTCCAGCGTGGAATGGCTGGCACTCGGGATTATCATCATGGCCGTCGTGCTGGTGACGCTGGGTAAATACCTCTTCCCTGCCCGTCCGGTCGTTACCCCTTGTGAAGCGGAAAAATAGCGTTCATTGACTGAATGCCACGTGTGTCGATCTGCGCGGTGTCGCCTCCCCCGCAGATCCACTCTTCCAGCCGCTCACCCAGCGCATCATCCGTTAATTTAAGCCGCCCGCGCAACGCACATTCCCAGACAATCAACACTCGCCAGCCTTGTTCTCGTAAAAGTGTGCTATCGCGGCCATCACGCAGCACATTCTTGCCAATCTTTTCCAGCCAGAACTCGGTACGCGTTGCGGGCACTTTAAATAAGTAACAATCGTGGTGGTGCCAGAAACAGCCGTGAGTAAAAATCACGGCGTGATAGTCATCCAGCACAAAATCGGGACGCCCTGGTAACGCAGCGTCCTGGACGCGAAATGTTAGCCCCAGCGTTTCCAGCAGCGACGCGAGACGCTTTTCAATTGCCGTGTCGCGGGTGGCAATGGCGCGCATGTTTTTGCTGCGTGTCGCTTTGTCGTGAACATCGGCCATTTGCCCCCCTTATGCTATCAATCTGGTTTGTGGTGGCAAAAACGCTGCAACACATCGTTGTCCAGCCCGTGGTAATCGCCCTGCAATTCAGCGCTAATTTTCGCCATAAACTGTACCAGGTATTCGGCATTATATTGCGCCAGCGCTCGCCCTTTTTCCGTTTGCATCGTCGCAGGCAAGGTCAGCAGCTTGGTCTGAAAATGGTCCAGCGCGTAACGTTTATCGTTGAGCTCTCGCCCATCGGCAAACGGATTGTTGCTATCAAACAGGGCAACCCCCAGCGAACCTGCCACAGCAAATACGCGGGCCAGACCAATCGCGCCCAGCGCTTCAAGTCGGTCGGCATCCTGGACAATTTTGGCTTCCAGCGTGTGTGGTACGATCCCGGCGCTATAGCTGTGCGCCTCAATGGCGTGGCGTACCGCCGTAAAGTTTTCCTCAGGGAAATCCAGGAAGTCCTCTTTCAGGATGCTCGCCGTTTTCTCCGCCGCCATGCGCGAAGCCATTGCGCGCTGTGGATCATTCTTTGCCAGACTCACGATGTCGTGGAAATAGCAGGCCGTCAGCACCACCAGTCCATCCACTTTTTGATCTTCCATAAGATGCTGCGCCGTACGCCAGACCCGGCGAAAATGGGCGACATCGTGTGCGGCATCTGCCTGCGTATAATGTTGTGCGACCCACTCATCAAAGCGCTGCTGCCATTCAGTTAACGTCATTGTCACTCCTTCCGGTGAAAGCGGTAACCATAGCACCATTTTATTTCATTGCTTATGCGTCCGTCTCACGCGGTCGGGTATACCAGGCAATCCCTGCCAGCATGAGCCCTACGGCACCGAAGGTCAGCAGGCTGAGCAACGCCAGTAACCACTGCGCAGGCTCAGCCATTCCCGTCTCATGCAATGAACCCGCGGATGGGGCAGCAGTACGGCTTATCGTCCAGAGGATCTGCACAACATTCCAGAGAAAATAGAGGCAAAACAACCAGAAAGCCCATAGCGCAAGCTTACCCCCCGGACCGCGAACACGTTTTATCTTCATCCCTGTACATCCTGGTACTCATAACCTTGACTGCAACAACACAATATAATTTCACTATAAACGTGATAAACACCACATTGCGCGAATTCAGATAATAAGTGCAACGCTCGGACATGATTGTGGAGAGTGTAGGAGGAAGGGTTAACTACCGATAA
>NZ_CBFFRL010000267.1:0-5097 GCF_965644215.1 Phytobacter sp. V69 | reverse complement strand
GGCCTCATTTCTCGCTGCCGTCCAGATCAGATGCATCGCTCTCTGGGCTAAAATCTTGTGACGACACTATCTAGGTCTTCTCGGCAGCTTCTACTACTTTTTTAGTGTCATAAATCTAAAACTTTACTGACATCTTACCGTCATCAAGAACGTTATCTTGCTGATAAATCATACAACATACGGTTAATCTACGCGAAAGCCGTCATTGTCATCAAACAGTAACAATCCTTGCATATAACTGTCATCAAAGTGTCCTATTTTGCTCATCGTAGCCACTTAAACAACGATTTACGATTCTTGCAGGAGACATTATGAACGTTATGCGTACCACTGTCGCAACTGTTGTCGCCGCGACCTTTTCTCTGAGTGCATTTGCAGTTAACGCCGCTGCAAGTCTGACAGGTGCGGGTGCAACTTTCCCGGCGCCGGTGTATGCCAAATGGGCTGATACCTACCAGAAAGAAACTGGTAACAAGATTAACTACCAGGGTATCGGTTCTTCTGGTGGCGTAAAACAGATCACTGCAAACACCGTTGACTTCGGCGCTTCTGATGCTCCGCTGGCTGACGACAAACTGGCTCAGGAAGGCCTGTTCCAGTTCCCGACCGTAATCGGTGGTGTTGTCCTGGCTGTTAACCTGGAAGGTTTCAAATCTGGCGAGCTGGTGCTGGACGGTAAAACTCTGGGTGACATCTACCTGGGCAAAATCAAAAAATGGGATGACGCGGCAATTGCTAAGCTGAACCCAGGCAAAAAACTGCCTTCTCAGAACATCGCTGTTGTGCGTCGTGCTGATGGTTCTGGTACCTCTTTCGTGTTCACCAGCTACCTGTCAAAAGTTAACGAAGACTGGAAATCGTCTGTAGGCGCCGGTTCTACTGTTAACTGGCCGACCGGTCTGGGCGGTAAAGGTAACGACGGTATCGCTGCATTCGTACAGCGTCTGCCGGGCTCTATCGGTTATGTTGAATATGCTTACGCTAAGCAGAACAACCTGACTTACACCAAACTGCTGTCTGCTGATGGCAAACCGGTTAGCCCGACCGAAGCAAACTTCTCCAACGCGTCGAAAAACATCGACTGGAGTAAATCCTTCGCGCAGGACCTGACCAACCAGAAAGGTGCAGATGTGTGGCCGATTACGTCCACTACCTTCATCCTGGTTCACAAAGAGCAGAAAAATCCTGAGCAGGGCGCAGAAGTGCTGAAATTCTTCGACTGGGCATACAAAAACGGTGGCAAACAGGCTAATGACCTGGATTACGCTACCCTGCCTGAGAGCGTAGTTGCACAGATTCGCGCAGCATGGAAAACCAACGTGAAAGACAGCAGCGGCAAAGCACTGTACTAATCAAGGTTTTCTCAACGATGGCGGGTAAGATGATTATCCGCCCTACCAAAATTCGGTAACATGCTGTTTTCGTAGGCCCGGTAAGCGACATCGCCACCGGGCGTCGTTCAAAATGATGTCTAACGTAAAGAGTATCTTATGGCTGCAACCAAGCCGGCTTTTAACCCTCCGGGTAAAAAAGGTGACATGATTTTCAGCGCGCTAGTAAAACTGGCTGCGCTGATTGTGCTATTGCTGCTCGGCGGCATTATCCTGTCTCTTATTTTCTCCTCATGGCCGAGTATCCAGAAATTTGGTTTTTCCTTCTTGTGGAACAAAGAGTGGGATGCGCCGAATGAGACCTTTGGTGCTCTGGTTCCGATTTACGGCACGCTGGTCACCTCCTTTATCGCGCTGCTGATCGCTGTTCCGGTAAGTTTCGGTATCGCGTTGTTCCTGACGGAGCTGGCACCTGGCTGGCTGAAACGTCCTCTTGGGATCGCGATTGAACTGCTGGCAGCTATTCCCAGTATCGTTTACGGCATGTGGGGCCTGTTTATTTTCGCGCCGCTGTTTGCCAAATATTTTCAGGAGCCGGTCGGTAACGTCATGTCCGCGATTCCGTTTGTTGGCGCCCTCTTCTCTGGCCCGGCATTTGGTATTGGTATCCTGGCTGCGGGGGTTATCCTTGCCATTATGATCATTCCGTACATTGCCGCCGTTATGCGTGATGTATTCGAACAAACCCCGGTGATGATGAAAGAGTCTGCCTACGGTATTGGCTGCACCACCTGGGAAGTTATCTGGCGCATCGTACTGCCGTTCACCAAAAATGGTGTTATCGGTGGCGTTATGCTGGGGCTGGGCCGCGCGCTGGGCGAAACCATGGCGGTGACCTTTATCATCGGTAACACCTACCAACTCGACAGCATATCGCTGTATATGCCGGGTAACAGTATTACCTCTGCGCTGGCGAACGAGTTCGCCGAAGCCGAATCCGGTCTGCACGTTGCAGCCTTGATGGAACTGGGCCTGATCCTGTTCGTGATTACCTTTATCGTGCTGGCGATTTCTAAGTTCATGATTATGCGCCTGGCGAAAAATGAGGGGGCTCGATAATGGCGACGCTTGAAATGCAAACGACCGCTGAGCTGGCTGAATCCCGCCGCAAGATGCAGGCGAAGCGCCGCACCAAAAACCGTATCGCCCTGACGCTGTCGATGGCGACCATGGCATTTGGTCTGTTCTGGCTGGTCTGGATCCTGCTGTCGACCGTGACTCGCGGTTTTGATGGGATGTCTCTGGCGCTGTTTACCGAGATGACGCCGCCGCCGAATACGGCGGGTGGTGGTCTGGCGAATGCGCTGGCGGGCAGCGCCCTGCTCATCTTCTGGGCGACCGCTGTCGGTACGCCGCTGGGCATCATGGCGGGGATTTATCTGGCAGAATATGGCCGTAAATCGATTCTGGCCGAAATCATCCGTTTTATTAACGATATTCTGCTTTCCGCACCATCTATCGTTGTCGGTCTGTTCGTTTACACCATTGTGGTGGCGCAGATGGAACACTTCTCCGGCTGGGCGGGCGTGATTGCGCTGGCGCTGCTGCAGGTGCCTATCGTGATTCGTACCACAGAGAACATGCTGAAACTGGTGCCGGACAGTCTGCGTGAAGCGGCTTATGCGCTGGGTACGCCGAAGTGGAAGATGATTTCCGCCATCACGGTTAAAGCCTCTGTTTCCGGGATCATGACCGGTGTGCTGCTGGCGGTAGCGCGTATCGCAGGTGAAACCGCACCGCTGCTGTTTACCGCACTGTCGAACCAGTTCTGGAGCACCGACATGATGCGCCCGATTGCGAACTTGCCGGTCACCATCTTTAAGTTTGCGATGAGCCCGTTTGCTGAATGGCAGCAGCTGGCCTGGGCCGGTGTCCTGATTATCACGCTGTGTGTGCTGTTGCTGAACATTCTGGCGCGTGTCATTTTCGCGGCGAAGAAACACTAATTTTTTGCGGCGCGGTGAAACGCGGTGCCGAGTGAGGAAAGAGATAAATGAGTATGGTTGATACAACGCCGGGCAAAATTCAGGTTCGCGATTTGAACTTCTATTACGGCAAATTCCATGCACTGAAAAACATCAGCCTGGACATTGCCAAGAATCAGGTAACGGCGTTTATCGGGCCGTCAGGCTGCGGTAAGTCCACGCTGCTGCGTACGTTCAACAAAATGTTTGAACTGTACCCGGAACAACGTGCGGAAGGCGAAATCCTGCTGGATGGGGATAATATCCTCACTAACACCCAGGACATCGCCCTGCTGCGCGCAAAAGTTGGGATGGTTTTCCAGAAGCCGACGCCGTTCCCGATGTCGATTTACGACAACATCGCCTTCGGTGTCCGTCTGTTTGAAAAGCTGTCTCGTGCCGATATGGACGAGCGTGTGCAATGGGCCTTGACCAAGGCCGCATTATGGAACGAAACCAAGGATAAATTGCACCAGAGCGGGTACTCTCTTTCCGGTGGTCAGCAGCAGCGTCTGTGTATTGCCCGCGGGATTGCGATCCGTCCGGAAGTGTTACTGCTGGATGAACCTTGCTCCGCACTGGACCCCATTTCGACTGGTCGTATCGAAGAATTGATCACCGAGTTGAAGCAGGATTACACCGTAGTCATCGTAACCCACAACATGCAGCAGGCTGCGCGTTGTTCCGATCACACGGCGTTTATGTATCTCGGCGAATTGATTGAGTTCAGCAACACAGATGACCTGTTCACCAAGCCGAAGAAAAAGCAAACCGAAGATTATATTACCGGCCGCTACGGTTGATTTGCCATACTGCTTTCAGGCTCTAACTGTGTTGGCTGCCTTTGTTCACCCCGGGCGCGCAGTGTTCTGCGGTTCGGGGATTCGCTCAGTTGCCGCCTTGTTATAGCCCAAAAACATTTGGGCATCAGGAGACACCATGGACAACCTCAATCTTAACAAACATATTTCAGGCCAGTTCAATGCTGAGCTGGAAAGTATCCGCACTCAGGTCATGACCATGGGTGGGATGGTAGAGCAACAACTTTCTGATGCGATCACTGCGATGCATAACCAGGACAGCGAGCTGGCTCAGCGCGTTGTTGAGGGTGATAAGCAGGTGAACATGATGGAAGTCGCTATCGACGAAGCCTGTGTACGCATTATTGCGAAGCGCCAGCCAACCGCCAGCGACCTGCGTCTGGTGATGGCGATTATCAAAACCATCGCTGAGCTGGAACGCATTGGCGACGTTGCCGATAAAATCTGCCGTACCGCGCTGGAGAAATTCTCTTCGCAGCACCAGCCGCTGCTGGTGAGCCTGGAGTCACTCGGCCGCCACACCGTGCAGATGCTGCACGACGTGCTGGATGCCTTTGCGCGTATGGATATTGACGAAGCGGTACGTATTTACCGTGAAGATAAGAAAGTCGACCAGGAATATGAAGGCATCGTGCGCCAACTGATGACTTACATGATGGAAGACCCGCGTACCATTCCAAGCGTGCTGACCGCACTGTTCTGCGCCCGTTCTATCGAGCGTATCGGCGACCGCTGCCAGAATATCTGCGAATACATTTTCTATTTCGTGAAAGGCCAGGATTTCCGTCACGTAGGCGGCGATGAACTGGATAAACTGCTCGCCGGAAAAGATCCGAAAGAGTAATTTTCGCGAATTCAGATAATAAGTGCAACGCTCGGACATGATTGTGGAGAGTGTAGGAGGAAGGGTTAACTACCGAT
>NZ_CBFFRL010000266.1:0-5168 GCF_965644215.1 Phytobacter sp. V69 | reverse complement strand
TTGAGCAGGAACGTCAGCCGCTTGATGCGTTGATCAGGCAGCACGACCGCGCCTACGCCGAGAAGCTGCGTGAGCAGCAGCAGCCAGAGCTGGAGCCGCAGAAAAAACCGACCCGCTACTATGGCCCCTCGATGTGACCGCTTTTCCGGAATCAAAATTAAGTGTACCATGTACTCCATGTAAAACAGGAGACAGCCGTGAGTCACGCGATTGAGTTTATCGAGACCCCGATGTTTACCCGTCAGATAAAACAGATCGCCACGGATGAAGATCTCAGGGAGCTGCAAAAGACGCTGATTGAGTCGCCGGACAAAGGCGATCTCATCCAGAAAACCGGCGGGCTGCGAAAAGTCAGAATGGCGACGGGTAACCAGGGAAAAAGCGGCAGTGCGAGGGTGATTTACTTCCTGGCCACCGCCGAGGTGATTTATCTGGTAATAGCCTACCCGAAAAGCACCAAAGACAGCCTGACGGACGCGGAAAAAACCGCGCTGAAGACGCTGACCCAACAACTGAAAGACGAGGTGTGACATGAGTTTTTTTGACGAGCTGAAAGCATCGCTGGAAGAAGCCGTGGAAATCAAAAACGGCGTCAGAGCGCCCGCCCGCGTCACCCGTTACGAACTGGCAGACGTGAAGGCCATCAGGGCACAGCTGAACGTTTCACAGAGCGAGATGGCGAAAGTGCTGGGAACCAGCCTCGATACTATCAAGAGCTGGGAAACCGGACGCCGTAACCCGACCGGACTGGCGGCGAAGGTGCTGGCAACCATCCAGGCTAACCCGAAATTCTTCCAGGCGCTGGCGGCGCACTAAGCCGTTGTGACAGAAGGATTCGACAGGCGAGGCCGTTCGCGTGTAATTTAACGGCAACAGAAAAAACAAAGCCCCGGAAATCATGCTCATTCTTGGCGGAGCGACATGATAACCAGGGCCAGGTACGAAACCTTGAAAGGATATTAGCACATGAACCGTGCCAGACAACAGCCCGCCATAAGCGCAGGGCGCATTGCATAACGCCGCACTCGAACTCTTCAACGACCGCTTACCGCACAAGCCGTACTTTTCGGACGATCTGCACTTTGGTGTACGCATTGCCGGTAAGGAACGCGCCCTTCTGGCGAAATACATCCAGTTCAATCAGCCTCACGCCATGTTCTGGCTGGGATTCGACGTCGATCGCGCCGGTGCCGCCATCGACTGGAGCGACCGCAACGCGCCCGCGCCCACGCTGACCATCACCAACCCCGATAACGGACACGCGCACCTGCTGTACGCGCTGAAAACCCCGATACGCACCGCGCCGGACGGAAAAATGAAGCCGCTGCGCTACGCCGCCGCCGTGGAGAACGCGCTACGTAAAAAATTAGAGGCTGACACGGGGTATTCGGGGCTAATCTGCAAAAATCCGAACCACGGCCACTGGAAAATTGCCGTATGGCAGCCGGAACTCTATACGCTGGACTGGCTGGCCGACTTTCTCGACCTGAGCGCGGCGAACGATAAAGAAATCGTTGCCGACTACGGCTTAGGCCGTAACTGCACCCTGTTCGATAAAACCCGCAAGTGGGCATACCGCGCCATCCGTCAGGGCTGGCCTGAGTATGACCAGTGGCTTCAAGCCTGCTACGAACGCGCCAGTGCCTATAACCTGCAATTTTCCGCGCCGCTGGATGAAAATGAGGTTACGGGGATAGCCAAAAGCATTGCAAAGTGGACTAAACGTAACCTCACTGAATCATCATTTACTGAGTATGTATCAAATACGCACGATAGAAATAAGCAAAGAGAAAGAGGTTGTAAAGGTGGTAAAATGAGTAAAGGAGGAGGGCGAAAAATTAATGAAATGAGTGAGAGGCAATTGAAACCTTGGGTTCTCATAGGAGTTGGGAAAACTACTTATTACAAGTTAAAAAAGATGAATATTAAGAGCTGACCTTAATATAGGCCAGCTCGTTTTGTTAGAAGTTAACAGTTGCAGAAACCCACAGGCTTCTTCCTGGTATTACGTTTCCAGTGGTTGTTTGTGATGACGTAAAATAGTCACCGGCAGTAGTCGTTGTTCTTCCTGAGGTTAATACATGCGTCTTAGTAAAGTCTTTATCAAAAAGATTATTTATAGCACCGTTCAATGTGATATCTTTAGATAGCTTATATGTCGCCCCTAAGTTGAATACAGTATATGACTTAAAGTTTGCACCAAGTTCATCATAAACAAGCTTGTTCGCAGTGCTAAGATTTTCATATTTTGATGTAAATCTAGCAGTTTTGTCTCTGTACTCAGCCTTCAGCCAGGTGTCTAACTTGTCATTAACAACTAAATTTAGTTTTGCATTGGCCATATGTTCTGGTGTGTTTGTTAGTTTAGCGCCCTTGTTGTCACCATCTTTTTGCTCACTATCTGTATATGTGTAGTTTAGTCTTAAAGATAATGAGTCTATAAATAACGGGAATTTTGTCGAAAACTCGATACCCTGTGTTTTGGCTTTCCCTACGTTTGTATACGTCGATGTGTAATCATCAATGCTTTCGCTTGAAATTTTATTTTTGAAATCATTATGGAACAATGTTATGTTTGCGTCGAAGCCGTTGTTATTTTCATAGTACACGCCTATTTCTGTATTTACACTTTCTTCTGGGTCTAAGTCTGGATTCCCAATTGTATTGATAGTACCTTGCCCCGTAACACCGCTAATTCCGTTGTGAAGCTGTGATAGTGATGGTGTTTTGTATCCAGTGCTAACGCCACCTTTGACGGTAACCTGTTCAAGAGCGTCCCATACTAAGTAGGCTCTTGGGCTTACATGTCCGCCAAATGTATCTTGATATTCATAGCGTGCCCCATAGGTTAGGGATAAAGGTTCAAATAATCTCCATTCATCTTCGGCAAAAAAAGCATACGAATCCTGTTCGAATTCTGAACCATTATTGGCTAATACAATACCATCCTTCATTTTTGCATTCCAATATTGAGTTCCAATGGTTGCTAAATGACTTTCTCCAATTGGTGCCACGAGACTTGAATCAAATATAATATTTGTGTTTTTTAATTCTCTCTTGTTACCTGCTAAATCAGAACCTGATGGTACAGATGCTGTCGTTATCAATCTGCCTTTTGTTTCAGTTGTATTATATGCAAGGCTTGACTTTAAAAAACCGAACCCAAGTTGATTGTCGCTGCCAATTGTTATCTTTCTTCTCTGATAGCGAAGTTCATCTTCGTATCCACCGGAGGAACCAATGGTTCCTAATTGACCTTCTCCATTATCATATTTTTGGTTGGCAATCTCACCATCAAGCCATAATGAATTGAATTCATTTATTTCCCAATTGAATTTACTACCTATGTTGTAGTTTTCTGATTTTACTGGGTTAGGTCCCCTGTTGCTTAACTCGGTCTTCGTGGATGACGATTCAATATGTGATGCATCTCTTCTAAATATACTACCTCTTACTGACATTCCTAGTTTGTTTTCAATTAATGAGCCACTAGAGAAAAAAGATAACTTTGAACTATCTCCATAGTCAGTATCTTCTTGAAAATTATGCTCTAGGGTTGCGCTACCACTCCATTCTTTTGCTGTTTTTTTTGTTATTATGTTCACAACGCCGCCTATAGCGTCAGAACCATATAGGGTTGACATTGGCCCTCTAATTATCTCTATTCTTTCTATAGCCGACAATGGAGGCATAAAGCTGGTATTCATTGCGCCAAATCCATTGGGTGTTACATCGGATGTTCCGTTCTGTCGAATTCCATCAATTAGGATAAGAGTGTAACTGCTTGACATTCCTCTAATGCTAATATCAAGCCCACCAGTCTTTCCTGTAGTACTTCTTACATCTAGCCCTTCAACGTCACCGAGTGCTGATGCTAGGTCAGTGTATTTTTGCTTACTCAATTCTTCTTGGCTTATAACGGAGATGCTTGCTGCGGCATCTCGCTTCTTTTGCTCATACCCTGATGCAGTCACCACCATTACATCTTCTTCTGTTGCAAATGTGTTAGCAGATGCAATTGTTGTTAATAATGCTATTGCTGTTTTTTTTCGCATGTTTTTTTCAACCCGTATGTGTGTAAAGAGGTAGGTATACCCGACATACATCAAATTACAGGAGTGTTGGCTGTACTCATTCACCCGAATCACTTACCTAAGTAGGCTCATAGGGACTCGTTCGTTTGCCGCATTCCTGAAACTCGAATTATTTAGGGTACAAGAACGATGTTTTAATTTATTTGATAATGATACTCAATACCATTTATGAGGAATTGCTTTGGTTTTTTTAAGCGCGAACCATAACAAGCCTATATCAGATAACAGCCCTCTTTAGCAGAGGGCTGTTTTTTTTGCAGCCCGCACAGAATCTGGCATACTACTCCATATATCAAGCCAGTACACACAGCGTCCCCTCTGACGAGGTTCCACCGTGACTGGTTCAGGGGGCTCGCCGCCCCCCCGAAACCCCTGGCATCCACTGCGAAAAATTCTCACGGTGGTGCGAATTTTTTCTCAGCGGAGCCTATGGAAAAGCGAACGAAAGAGATCAAAATCCGGCTCACCGAAATTGAGCATCAGCGACTGCTTGATCGATGTGACCGCACTCACCTTGCCGAATGGCTACGTCAGCTCGGTCTGGGTGAACACCTCTCACGCAAGCGCCGTGTGCCTGACGTGGCGCCCGAACTGCTGCGGCAGGTCAGCGGCATTGGCAATAACCTGAACCAGATCGCCCGTCGCCTGAATCAGACTGATTCCCTGACGCCTGCTGAACGTGCCTCGCTGCTCGTCGTACTGACCAGCCTTGACCGTCAGCTTGGCGACCTGCTGGAGCAGAACCGTGATCGTTAAAATTCACTCGCGGGGTGCGGGTTCGGGTAGCGGGCCGGTGGATTACCTGCTGGGAAAAGACCGTAAGCGCGAACAGGCCAGCGTACTGCGCGGCAATCCTGAACATGTGCGCGAGCTGATCGACGGCTGCGACTTTGCCCGCGCCTACACTTCCGGCGTGCTTTCATTCCAGGAGCCGGACATTGCAGACGCCGAGAAATCGCGCCTGATGGACGAATGGGAGCACACGCTGCTGACCGGCCTCGACCGCGACCAGTACGCCTGCCTGTGGGTAGAGCATCGAGACAAGGGACGGCTTGAGCTGAATTTTGTCATCCC
>NZ_CBFFRL010000265.1:0-5190 GCF_965644215.1 Phytobacter sp. V69 | reverse complement strand
GCGCCGGACGGAAAAATGAAGCCGCTGCGCTACGCCGCCGCCGTGGAGAACGCGCTACGTAAAAAATTAGAGGCTGATGCGGGGTATTCGGGACTCATCTGCAAAAATCCGAACCACGGCCACTGGAAAATCGCTGTATGGCAGCCGGAACTCTACACGCTGGACTGGCTGGCCGACTTTCTCGACCTGAGCGCGGCGAACGATAAAGAAATCGTTGCCGACTACGGCCTGGGCCGTAACTGCACCCTGTTCGACAAAACCCGCAAATGGGCATACCGCGCCATCCGTCAGGGCTGGCCGGAGTATGACCAGTGGCTGCAAGCCTGTTATGAACGAGCCATCGCCTATAACCTGCAATTTGCCGCGCCGCTGGATAAAAATGAAGTGATGAGTGTATCTAAGAGTATAGCTAATTGGACTATAAAAAATTTCGATGAGTTATCATTCAATAGCTATGTATTAAATACACATAAAAGAGAAGTTCAAATAAAAAGAGGTCGAAAAGGTGGGTGTGTTAGTAAAGGTGGAGGACGGCCAAGTTTAGGTGATCCTTGGGTCGAACAGGGGGTTAGTCGTAGAACTTTTTTTAGAAAAAAACGCTTATTTACATCCTCCCCCTCCTAAAGGATGGGGAGGATGTAAATGATTTAATTTATTTCATTTGTTAATTTAAATGTTTCATTTTTAAATGAATTAATGGTGGTGGGAGTTATTATAAACTCGTTAATTAAATCATTAAGCATTGTAGCTTGGTTCATTAAAGCGTTAGATGCTGATGCAGATTCTTCAACGAGCGCAGAGTTTTGTTGTGTTACATCATCCAGTTGACTTACTGCTTTGTGTATTTGATTTATACCCATGCTTTGTTCATTGCTTGCAATGGATATATCATCAGATAAGGATGATATTTCACGAATGGAATTGTTTATTTTTAGTATATTGTCTTCTACTTGTTTTGATTGCACTGCTCCCACCTCAAATAATGACATTGCCATTTCAACTAATGATTTTATTTCCCTGGCTGAAACCGCTGATTTTTGTGCGAGATTTCTAACTTCCCCTGCGACTACGGCAAACCCCTTTCCTTGCTCTCCAGCTCTGGCAGCTTCAACTGCTGCGTTAAGGGCAAGAATGTTAGTTTGAAAAGCTATACCATCTATGATTGAAACAACATTATATACTTTTTCAGCACTATTCTTTATGTCTAACATTGTTTTCATTAAATTCCTAGCTTCGTTAGAGTTTTCATCCGAAATAGTGAGTGCCTTTTGTGATAGATTACTTGCTAATTTAGTGTTTTCGGCAGTTTGCTGTACGGTATCAGTCAGTTCAGACATGCTAGAGGCTATCTGTTCTAGTGATGCTGCTTGTTCTTCTGTTCGCGATGATAAACTTTCGTTTCCTGCTGATATTTGCAAAGAAGCAGAGCTTACTTCATTAGATGAATTGCTAACTCTTGAAAGCGAAGTGATAATTTTATCCATCAATGAATTGAACGCTTTTGCTGTAAGCCCTATTTCATCCGTTTTTTTTTCATTGGCTCGCAGAGTAAGATTTAAATTTACATTTGATTCCTCAATAATGTTTTTTATGGAGTTAAGGTCTTTATGAATACTATTTGTTGTCTTAAAGGCTAAAAAACCCAATAATATTATTATCATTATGGATGAGGTTATCATTATTAGCGTTGTGTTTTTGTAATTATTTTTACTCTTTAGGTTTTCTTCGTTTGCTTCTTCTATTTTTGATTTGATTGTTTTTTTATATGTGTTGATGATCTCATTGGTTAATTTTCCAATCCCGTTATTAGCAAGTGTTTCATTAATAACCTCATCACTATTAATTTGTGTGAAATCATTTATGAAGTTAGGTAGTTGATCCTTAATTATATTTATTTTTATTGCTGCATCTTCTAGGTTTTTTTTATCATCATTGTTTGTCGTGTAGTTTTTAATTTGTAATTCGGTATTGGTGCTCAATTTTGTGATGATATTTCTAATGTTATCCTCTGCTACTTTTCTGTTTGTTTGTATTTCAGTGCTATGATGTCGGTACATCCATATGATAAGTTCATCGGCACTGGCTCTCATTTCAGATAGAGATATTATCGATTCTATAATGTTGTTTTTTATGTAATCGAATCTTGAGTTTAAATGATCCATTGTTATTCTTGCTCCTAAAACAGAAAGAATAAGAAATATAGATATAAGTGAGAATGATAAATATAATTTTTTTGTTATGTTCATTGTTTATTCCTTTTTTATTAATACATTTTGTTGTGTTCCCATAAGGATTTTTTTTTATTTTTGTATATATAAATGTGTTTTTTGTCTCATTTTTGTTAAAAATATCTCCGGCAGATTCAAGTCCGAAGTGCAGAGCTAAGACTGCCGGCTTAGCTCTGCAAACACCACCGTGGGTTGTCTAAACCCCAGACACTTGCGCGGCCTGCTGTTCAACGCACCGCTGTTAGCTCCTAAGTCTTCTTCTAACTCTCCAGTGAACCAACATCCGTTACCTATCATTATTGATGTGGCACTAAACAAGCCTATATCAGATAACAGCCCTCTCCAGCAGAGGGCTGTTTTTTTTGCAGCAAGTACAGAATCTGGCATACTGCACCGTACCTTAAGCCAGTACACACAGCGTCCCCTCTGACGAGGTGCCACCGTGACTGTTTCAGGGGGCTCGCCGCCCCCCGAAACCCCCGGCATCCACTGAGAAAAAATTCGCACCACCGTGAGAATTTTTTCTCAGTGGATCCTATGGAAAAGCGAACGAAAGAGATCAAAATCCGGCTCACCGAAAGTGAACATCAGCGACTGCGTGATCGCTGCGACCGGACTCACCTTGCGGAGTGGCTGCTTCAGCTTGGTCTGGGTGAACACACCTCACGCAAGCGCCGTGTTCCCGACGTGGCGCCCGAACTGCTGCGACAGGTCAGCGGGATTGGCAATAACCTGAACCAGATAGCCCGCCGCCTGAACCAGTCTGATCCCCTGACGCCTGCTGAACGTGCCTCGCTGCTTGTCGTACTGACCAGCCTTGACCGGCGGCTTGGCGACCTGCTGGAGCAGAACCGTGATCGTTAAAATTCATTCGCGGGGCGCGGGTTCGGGCAGCGGGCCGGTGGACTATCTGCTGGGAAAAGACCGTAAGCGCGAACAGGCCCGCTTACTTCGCGGTAACCCTGAGCACGTATGGGAGCTTATCGACGGCTGCGACTTTGCCCGCGCCTACACTTCCGGCGTGCTGTCATTCCAGGAGCCGGACATTGCAGACGCGGAGAAATCGCACCTGATGGACGAATGGGAGCACACGCTGCTGACCGGTCTCGACCGCGACCAGTACGCCTGCCTGTGGGTAGAGCATCGAGACAAGGGACGGCTTGAGCTGAATTTTGTCATCCCGAACATCGAATTGCAGAGTGGAAAACGCCTGCAACCCTACTTTGACCGCGCCGACCGTCCCCGCGTCAACGCCTGGCAGACCCTGACCAACGACCGGCTGGGGCTGCGCGACCCGAATGACCCGACCTACCGCCGTCCGCTGACGCAGGCCAGCGATCTGCCCCGCGACAAACAGCAGGCGGCAGAGAAAATCACCGCTGGCCTGATGAACCTGATGCAGCAGGGGGTGATCCGCAGCCGGCAGGACGTGGTGACGCAGCTGGAAAGCTACGGCCTGACCGTGGCGCGGGAAACGAAAAGCAGCATCAGCATTGCCGATCCGGACGGCGGCCGAAATATCCGGCTGAAAGGAATGATTTATGAGCGAGATTTTAAATTTGGCGAAGGGCTTCGAGGAGAAATCGAAGCAGCAGGCGCAGGATACCGAGCAGAGCGTGAAGCGCGAGTTCGCGAGGCTGGAGACGTCTATCAGCGCGGAACTGCAATCAAGCTCGCAGAGCATCAGCAACGCTATCCACGAGCAGAACGGCAGGCTGACGGGCATGCTCAGGAAGTCAGTCTCAACGGCGATGGCGTGGATATTCCTCTGCTTCGCGCTGCTGATCGGCATCATGGGCGGGATAATCTGGTTTCAGGGCACGATCATCACCTCACGCCTGAACGAGATGGACAGCTACAGCCAGCAGCTGGCGAGCCTGAAAGCGAAAAGCGGCGCGGGCGTTACGATTTACAGCGACGATACGCGCCGGAACACCTACCTGGTGGTGCTGCCGAAGCAGGCGCATGGCGTGGAAACCTACACGTCGACGACCGACAACACCGTGGTGAAATACACGGCAAAATAATCCCGCCAGAGCGCCCTGAAACGCCACAGCGCGTTTTTAACACTGAGGACGACCAAAACCATGACCGAGATGGAAAAACAGCTTCTGAGCGCCTTAGAGAGCTTACAGAGAAGCTACGAGCAACAGCAGCAGGCGTGGCAGGACAGCTACAGCAGCTTGCAGCATATGTTCGAGGCTACCTCACAGGCGCTGACGCACAGCGACCGGGTGTGTCAGCACTTGAGCAGTCAGGTGGACAGCTTGCGCGCGCAGGTCGAGAGCTTGAGCAGGAACGTCAGCCGCTTGATGCGTTGATCAGGCAGCACGACCGCGCCTACGCCGAGAAGCTGCGTGAGCAGAAGCCAGATCCGGAGCCGCATAAAAAACCGACCCGCTACTATGGCCCCTCGATGTGACCGCTTTTCCGGAATCAGAGCTAAGCGTACTGTGTACTCCAATAAGCACAGGAGGCAGCCGTGAGTCACGCGATTGAGTTTATCGAGACCCCGATGTTTACCCGTCAGATAAACAGATCGCCACGGATGAAGCGCTCAGGGAGCTGCAAAAGACGCTGATTGAGTCGCCGGACAAAGGCGATCTCATCCAGAAAACCGGGGGCTGCGCAAAATCAGGATGGCGACGGGCAACCAGGGAAAAAGCGGCAACGCGAGGGTTATCTCCCAGCCCCAGCAACTGAAAGACGAGGTGTGACATGCGTTTTTTTGACGAGCTGAATGCATCGCTGGAAGAAGCCGTTGAAATCAAAAATGGCGTCAGAGCGCCCGCCCGCGTCACCCGTTACGCGCTGGCAGACGTGAAGGCGATCAGGGTACAGCTGAACGTTTCACAGAGTGAGATGGCGAAGGTGCTGGCAACCACCCAGGCTAACCCGAAATTCTTCCAGGCGCTGGCGGCGCACTAAGCCGTTGTGACAGAAGGATTCGACAGGCGAGGCC
>NZ_CBFFRL010000264.1:0-5233 GCF_965644215.1 Phytobacter sp. V69 | reverse complement strand
AAGTGGCCGAACTGCTGCCATGGAACGTGGATCTCACCAATAAATAGCCGTCAATACGGCACTCACTGATCGCTTACTCAATATGAATACAATTGTAATTCATTTGTAATTCAAAAGTGTCCAGATATTTGCACCAAAAGGGCATTTCCATACAAAGAGGGGAACTCGTGAAACTTGTTAGAAAAGACAGATACCATACGACAGTGCGTTTTCTTAACTCTAATGAAAAAGCAGCTCTTCATAACGTCTTCGGGGCAGGGCGGCGAGCCAGTGAAAGGGAAGAAGACATTGTGAAGCGTGTCATTAGTGAGATGGATAAATTCAGCCTGTATATTGAATGCGACTGCCTGCCAACGGGTACCAGCCAGCCCCTCAGCTGTGAAGTCGAAAAAACCTTTATCCGAAGAGTTAAGAGCGCTCCGGAACATGACGGTCATTGCCCCTTGTTTCACCTGAGAAAGCACCGGGCCAGGGAAACGGACGAAGAGGAAGGAAATGAGGGGGCAATTGCGCCGATGGTACCTGTAGACATCAACGACATTTTTACCCGAAAAGTAAAACCGGGTACCCCTGGCCCAGGGGTAAATGAACCTCATGGCCGACGGCGTAGATCTCGTCTAAAGCCGGTACCAGCATTGGGGCGACTTCTCTTCACCTTGCTGGAAGGAGCAGGGATTAATACCATGAATCTCCTTCCGGATGTGCAAACCCCCGGATTAACTACAGTACTTAGCTCACTGTATTCCTACATCCAGTCCCTCTCATTCAGAAACGGTGTGATAGCGTCACGGGTTATCACCACCCGAACTAACATTACGCCAGAAGAACAGGATCAAATGTTGAGTTACCTGGAAAGCAATCATCTGGATTGGCAAGGTGACAGGGAACGAGAATTCTTCCTCATAGGGTATTCAGAGTCCCTCGAGACAAACAAAGTGACTTTCCGGCTAAAGGGTAAGGAGCTACCGCCATTTTTGACGGCAAAACCAATTAAAACCTTTGGTGAATCCATCCAAAATATCGGCACAAAAGCGCCTTACTGGGTCATATTACGATTTCGCCGTGGAGATAATGGAAAGGTGTATTGCGATGAAGGATACGCGCATTGTGCCTTTAAGAAACACAACCCCATTCCCGTAGACAGTGACAAGGAACGGGCTACTCTCAGAACGATCGAACGGGCTGCGGAATACATCAGAACGCAAAATTTAAAAGCAGGAAAACCTCAGCCAACGCTTACGGTCCGCAAACCCTTGTTCACTGTTACCGTGCCGGGAGATGATGGTAATCCTACTGAAGTTCACCCTGATTTTTTGATTGAGTTCCTGCCTACCGGAAGCCAGAATTCCCTCAATATCGTGGTAGAAACGATGGGATATGACTCCCCGGACTATCTGGAACGAAAACAGAGAACTCATCCAGGCATGAGGGAACTGGGATTACTCCTGACGGATCCTTACGGTTACCCACACAAATCTGATAGGAGCTTTATGCAGGAGTTGCTGAGTTGCTTGTTTCAGCCAGAGAGGCATCGTCAGGTGTGACAAACAACCCTCACATGCGCCTCATACAAGGAACGAAGGATAGAAGGGGAAGCGTGACAATTTGCCCTCACATGAGGCAATTTGATGCAGCCAAGTCCTGAGTTTATTCGTTTGAGTGTGACAAATCACCCTCAATGAGAGGTTAATTCCGGCAGAACCGATATTGAGAACTCAAAGAAAATCTAACTGTGACAAACAGCACTCTATTAAACGATGAAATGTGTGACAGATAGCCCTGAGAAACAGAGAGAAGTGTGACAAATCGCCTTCAATCAAAAAACATCAGATACTTTCTACATCTTTGAAAGAAAAGACAATGTGTGTGGTTTGACGTCCACTTTTCTTCTCTATGTAACTCAGACGCATTGGAGTTCTGCTGTTGATTTCGTCCACGCATGCCTGCAGAAAGCGCCGGCGAAAGTCTGGCATGCGCTGATAGCTTTGTGGCAACTGGTAGCGCTCCATGATCCATTCAACGCGAAGAGACACAACACCTGACCCATCAGGTTTACGGTACTGGCAGAGTGATTCATAAAGACGCATTGCGTAAGGATTTGTTATTTCTTTGGTTTCACTCAACCGAAATTGAGTAAAGCGGTTCTGGAGACCAATGAAGAAGGGGATGAGGTAAGGGTTAATATGCACACTATAAACGCCACGGGCCGGGCTGTGAGCGCGTTTAATGAACCAGGGGAAGGTCTCATATCCCTTTTCATCACCTGAGTCTTCTTCCGGACGATAGAACACTACCTCCTTGCCGGCAAATCCCTTAAGCGCCTGTCGAATATCCTTACTTGCCTCAGCCGAGGTCAGCCCGAAGGTGGAGGCATATTGTGCCACCTGAATTTCGCATATTCCGTCATGCTCCTGCAGCGTTCCGTCACTTTTGCGGATCTGGTCAACAAAAAGATAGAGCATGCGCTTTTGATCTCGCGATAAGCTGTAGGCTGCTTCGGTCAGTTCGTTGGACTGAACGATGCGAGGACTATTTTTGCGCTTCTTCGAATTAATCAGGGCGATTTCTGTCATGACCATTCCATGTAAACTGTGACAAGTATGGAGATTGTCACGGTTTACTCCACAGGTCAACCGATGTGATCAACTCTGTGAATTACCGCCAGACCAGAGGGTGATTTGTCACAGACTTGAGGGCAAAATGTCACGTGAACCCCCGGATCCAGAGGGTGATTTGTCACAGCGTAAGGGTAATTTGTCACAGCAGCATCGCTGCAAGGCTTGAAATCACTGGCCTCAGGACGCATCTAAAAATAAAGATCTAAAAACCCCTTAAAAAGATCTTTATAAAAATATCATCTGTATAAGTGGATAAGTACTTTGTACGGTGCGTAAGCAGATCATGCAAACTCAGTTTCCCTGGTGCTTCCTCGCTCACTCGCGTGCTTCGCCCGGTCGTTCGGCTGCGGCGAGCACTGTCTGCTCTTTCAGGGCGGTGTTACGTTATTTTAGCGACCGGAATATCTTTCCATCTTGTGGTGTAGGCCGGTGATAACATTTCCCGCTTCATTTTCCACGTCGGAGAAATCCCTCTTCCGGCAAACCATATCTGGCCCATCCCGCTCTGATTAACGTGGTCGACAACTTTCATGAGTGCCTGACTGTGTGGTCGTGGCGGCTGTTCATCAAACAGGTTCAGCTGAGCTATACCACTCATGGTGAAATCATTGAGCATTACCCCCGCTTTGGCAAAACGATGTCCCTCCCTCCAGATACGCTCCAGCGCTCTCTGAGCGGCGGCAATAATATCTCGCGTATCCTGAGTTGGTGTCAGCAACGTTTCGCTGGCAACATTGCTGTAATACGGCTCGGTTACAGCGAACGGGGAAGACTTAACGAATACAGAGATATGCCTGCAAAATTGTCTCTCGCCACGTAATTTTTCGGCAGCACGTTCGGCATACTGGCAGACTGCCTGGCGCATTCCATCCAGGGTGGTGATCCGCTCACCAAATGACCGGCTGCAGACTATTTGCTGTTTCGCCGGAGGGGCTTCCTCGAAAGGGATGCAACTGTCACCATTGAGTTCCCTGACGGTGCGCTCCAGAACAACGGAGAAATTTTTACGGATCAATACCGTGTTTGCCTTGGCCAGATCCAGTGCTGTCCTGATACCCATGACGTGTAGTTTTTTCGCTGTCCGGTTTCCGACCCCCCAGACTTCGTCTACTGGCTGCATGGAAAGCAGTTTGCGTGTTCTTAACGGATTTTCCGGTGTCAGGGCCAGCACGCCCCGGAACTGCTTCCATTCTTTCGAAGCCCATTGCGCGGATTTGGCGAGAGTGAGACTGGGACCAAACCCAATCCCGACAGTCAGACGTGTACAGGCGTGCACATGTTCGCGAACCTGTCGCCCATACTCTTCAAATGAGAGACAGTTATCAATCCCGCTACAGTCCAGAAAAAGCTCATCGACTGAATAGGGCATTACGCGCGGAGCCATTTCCTCCAGACTGTGCATGACGCGTGCAGACATTGATGCATAAAGTTCATAATTGCTTGAAAATGCGTATATTTTTTCAGGGTAATGGTTGTTCTTTATCTGAAACCACGGCGTCCCCATTTTTATGTAGGGTTTTGATGCAGCGCTGCGGGCGATCACACAGCCATCATTGTTACTAACAATGATCACCGGTTTACCCTTCAGGTCCGGGCGAAACACCTGCTCGCAGCTGGCATAAAAACTGTTCACATCAGCCAAAGCAAACATCAGTACATCTCCCTGGGACGGTGAATAATGTGAGTAACCACACCAAAAATGTCCAGTTCGTCCGGGTCTGGATAGAGAGGAGACCAAGCCGGGTTCATGGGCTGGAGCATCAACTGAGGTCTCAGTAACAACCGTTTAACAGTGAACTCACCCTGTATACTGGCCACGACAATATCCCCATGTAGAGGTTTCTCTGCGCTGTCCACGACCAGGAGGTCACCGTTAAACAGACTGCCGTCGGCCATGCTGTCGCCACTTGCACGCAGGTAGTAGGTCGCGCTGGGGTGGCGAATACAGTATTCGTGAAGATCCAGATCGGCTTCCACATAATCGGCTGCCGGACTGGGCCATCCGCAGCTCGCCAGGTCTGCATATAGGGGATGGCTCTGAGGTGGTATATCTTGCCCGGGAATGAAGAATTGCAGTTTCATGGTATGCCTTAATAATGCTGTTTATGCATACAGTATTATTAGGTGTATCAAAGGATGGTTTCAAGCTACATGGATGATATTTCTGCTAACAAGCTGAAATATTGTAAAAAGAAAATCAGGTAGTGATGACTGTCTTGTAGACATTTTCTCTGGTGATGCTGTTTTAACCAGGTGAGCAGGAGATTTAAAAGGGTTAGGGCAGGGGAGAAGATCAGAAGCAAGACCCTGTCTTGTGTGCCAATGAGCAACGGTCGATATCTGTTTTCGATTATCCCCGCGCCGTCCAGACCGCTGCTGGCATGACGCTGGCGGGGTTGCCGGCAACAGTGATTCCACCGTGCCGCTGCGGCTGAAGACATGCCCGCAGCGGCCTGAACTGGCAGCCTTCCTTGCCTTGGCCGGAGAGGCCTTAACGTCCCCTGTGTGCCAGTAGCGGACATTGATAAGATTGATAGCATTAAGGAAGGTGCGATTTAATCGTCAATTATGAGAACATAACCCTTTCTTTGACATAGACTTTTCACGATGCCCGC
>NZ_CBFFRL010000263.1:0-5261 GCF_965644215.1 Phytobacter sp. V69 | reverse complement strand
TTATCGGTAGTTAACCCTTCCTCCTACACTCTCCACAATCATGTCCGAGCGTTGCACTTATTATCTGAATTCGCGAAGTTCTATGGCGGGATATCTGGCGCGAGACTTTTTTTATATTTTTTAGATATGGTTTTCTTTTTACTTTATTAGGCTTCGCCCTGTATCTTTTTTAGATCTAGTTCTACTTTATATTTTATTGGTGCCATAAAAAAAGGCACCTTTGCTATAAACAAGAACAGCCTTACTGAGAGTTATATACTGCCTTGTGTTCGCCCCCGAAAAGGGGACTTCATCCAAGGCTTCGCCTCCTGAAATTTTCAACTTATTTTGTTGAAAATCTATCAAGATTGGCGAAAACCAAGATGAAAAATATGACTTCACCCAAGTTGATCTGGCTTAAAGCTCTACATCGTTTCCAATGTAGGACACCCTACGACACCCCCAGATTCGTTCATGCAGATTAATGAATTGTTATCCCCTATTTATGCTGCCAACAAAGGTAGGGCTTTCTCATAGCTATTCCATATACAACTTCACTTATCTGTTTAGAACTTCGCTTCGGGTTGGTATTACGTCGCTTCCCCTTCTATACCTACAACCAACAAAACATACGGACATCTCTTATTAGCGACTCGCGCTCAATTGCTCCACATATGCAGACCTGATACAAAGGTTTAAAATTTGATTGCTTTCGAGGACATTAAAGATTCTGGAAGTGGTATTTAAAAGACTTGTAAAAAGCTCAGATTTAGATTTGACAAATATGAAAAGATTATTTAATACTTTATTATATTTGTAATCACGTTAATCCTCTAACTGATTACAAGACTCAAAAAAGTCAGCGAAAACTTTTTTAGTCCTTAAAAAGTCAGATTTAATATCTGGCTTTTTTTGTATCTTTACTTTTTATAGATCTTATATTTTAATAGTCAATAGAAATAAAGAAATATTTCACAGCATCATTATTAATGCTGGAATAAATGAAGGTCAGATATACATCTGACCTTTAGTTTAATATGGACTTATTATTCATACTTGGCCCTAAACACTCTACAAACCAAATCACGCTGCTTTATTACGAGACGAGTAAATCATTTGGTCAATCCACTCATCTATTTCACTTTCAATAAAGCCTATTGCTCTTCCACCCAACTTTATAGGAGAAGGGAATTCACCTCTACCGATCAGCCGATAAATCCAAGGTTTGCTTAATCCAGTTCTTTCAAGAACCTCGGGTAATCGCATAAATCTTTTTGTTTTTTTCATATTTTTTTCCTTCGTTGTTTTGATAGATGCAGTATCTTCAGATCGCTTATGACGATCAACTCTCAAAAAGCACGAATTGATCAAGACGTGGTGCATTTTTAGGCAGGTTTGTAAGAGGGATTTTGAAAGCAAGCCAGCGTAGGCTTTGAAGGGCTTTTGCAAAAAGTGCTAATATTACACTCCATAAGAGTTTTTTTAATAAAAATATGTTTATCAATGAGTTAAACAAATCCACGTATAATTCTGCCGGATTTCACTCTATCCTTCTTGCTTGGCACTTAGAGGACACTTGGTTCGTGGTAAAACGTTTACCATTGTGCCTGTGGTAAAAAGCCTCTGAACCTGATGGATTTTGTTGCTTGAGTTCAACTCCTCACCGTCCACAATGTTGAAGATTTTAACTCTGGAGAAACTAAAATCAGTGCTTACGCCTTTTTAGGACCCTTTATTGAACCCTGAGTGAAATTAATTACAAAAATAACAATAAAAATCAAAATAATGCGAAATAAAACACAGGGACGCCAGCTGGTCACCAGAGCCTGATACGAAGTCCTGAAAACCCGCATAACGAAAGTTTTGCGGGTTTTTTTGTGTCCTGCGTATAGCATTGCGCCCGTTTCCTTTGTCTTTTAATAAAGGAACCATCAGTGCGGTGTAAAAACAACCAATACCGCCAGGCTATCAACTAATAGTAAAAAGCGTAAAGAGAAGATAACCCGCATATGATATTTCTTAAAACGCGATTCCATGTGGTTGGCGGCGCCATTTATCCAGTAAAACTCGTTTTGATATCGCAACCGATCTGACTGAAAAGACGGTGCGGCATGATTTAGAATTCGCGACAAAGCGCACAAATCTCTCTCATTCTATTTCGAATATAAGCAAAATATGACGGTCAATTACCGGCGAGATCGCTTATCGGTAGAAAAAAACACCTGCAACAAAAGGGGATTTCTATCATGATTATGGGTAGAATCGATAACGTTAGCAGGACATGGTTATGCTTTTTACTGGGCGACAAAATAGTCTGCTTAGAAAAAAATCAGTAATGACACTAAAAGTCAGACATTTTGATTCATGTTTTGCTATAAATTATTTTGCATAGGCGGTATATAGAGTGTGTCCGTCTGAGAAACAAAAGTGATACGCTCTTTTGGTTTCCAGGAACTATTCGCAAAGAAGCAATTCGAAACACCACCAAATTCAAGTAAAAGGATCTGCAAATGTCAGAAGCACTGAAAGCCTTAAACAACATTCGCACACTGCGTGCTCAGACGCGTGAAGTTAGCCTGGAATATCTTGAAGATATTCTCGAAAAATTCACAGTCATCGTTGAAGAACGCCGTGAAGAAGAAGCCTCTCAACGTAAGGAACTCGAAGATAAGCAAGCGAAGCTCGAAGCCTTTCGTGTGAAACTTCTTGAGGAAGGCATTGATCCGGCAGAGCTGCTCTCTTCCTTAAAAGGTCAGGCGACCAAAACGAAATCAACTCGTGAACCTCGTCCGGCTAAATACAAATATATCGACGAAGACGGCAGCGAAAAAACCTGGACCGGCCAGGGCCGTACACCTAAAGCGATTACCTCCGCACTTGAGAAAGGCAAAAAACTGGAAGATTTCGCAATCTAATTTCCAGACCTGGGGGAGGAAACTCCTCCCCCGCAACGCTATGAAATCCTTTATATAGCGCATCGACCATCCCGCAGACGGCGCAAGGTAATTGCCAGCCAGCCGCAGAATAATCTTAATCACCGTTACCGCGAATAAAAACCCACACGCGTACCCCGCGCATTGTCGCACTGCATGATACACTATCAACATACCCTCAACATATATGCACCCCGTAACAGCAAGGCTATTTAACCGACATGACATCCTCGACTTTTCGTTACAATAAAAAACTATAGCTTTTCTATATATGCTGGCAGCCCCTGACGAACAGACGATCCGGTAACCCAGTCAAGCCAGGGACCAATAACATTTCGGGTCGGATCCTGAAAACCCAGATCATTAAGATTAATACCCGACGCAATATACTTTTGATGCGCTATCGGTTCACCATCGAGCCAATGTTGACGTGCGCCCATCTCTTTATGCCCGTAACCATGTTCCATTGCCACAACGCCCGGCATTACGCCGGATAATAAACTCACCTGCGCGTCTACGCTGCCACCGGGCGTTTTTATTCGCACAGTGTCACCATGTTCAATACCAAAACGCTCACCGTCCTGTGGGTTTATTGCCACCAGCCCGACAGGCTTCACATGATGTAATCGTGGAATAACCGTTGAAGAGCTGCTCATCAGGTTCGATTTAAATGACATTAGCTTCATCGGCCATTGTGATTCCGGGTATATCTCTTCCAGCGCTCGCCCGTCAGATAAGCGAGCAGGATAAAACGTTGGGCAGCCGCTAAAGCGTTCGCCGGTAACCGCATGGCGATGTGCCGCTACCTGTGGATTCCAGATTTGTAGCGGCTTCGCCCATTCCGCCCCTACAGCGTCACCTTTACGGCCTGAGGCATCGGGAGCAAAACGCCCTCCCCGACTATAAAGGAAGGCCACCGGCAGGATTTCATCCGCTTTGAGGCTTTGTTTAATCGCCGGGAAAATGCGGTCTACGCCCGAGAGCGCCACATCCTGATCGGTCGCCGCAGGTAAAGGAGCCTGCCCGGTAAAGGCAATATTGGCCGCCACGCGCAGATAGTAATCTTCCGCCCGATTCAGAGCCCAGGTCGCCCCGTCATTGTCGGCAATGGCATTCTCGCCAAACCCCGGCAGCAGCATACGTTTCGCCACCGCAATACAGAACGCCTCCATACAGACCGGGTCGCCCTGCGCGGTTCTCGACGTTGCCGGGGTAACAACTGGCCAGCGCGCGGTTGTCGTCTTGCTGGCCACGCCTGCCCAGGGCACGCTAAAACCCCAGCTTTCAAAGTTGTGCGTATCCGGAACGATATAATCCGCCAGCGCCGTCGTTTCATTCATAAAGGCATCAATGGCAATAAACAGCGGCAATCGTTGAGGATCCTTTAAACGCTCTTCAATCACGGCACGAAGTCCGGGCACGCCATACAACGGATTGGTCATATTGGAGATCCACGCCTTGAGCGGATAGGGATATCCGTCCAGCGCAGAAGGCAGCAGCTCGGTCAGTTGCCCGGCGACAAAAGGATATCACGATGCTTTCGCCGACCAGGGCGACCGCCCTTCGGCGACTTTCTCCTGATACTCATCCGATTTGCTGTAGTCTGCTTTGCTGCGGGCAATGTTCAACCCTTTGGGGGCCACCTTCCCAGGGAACTGTTCGATGTTGTAACGCGGACCATTGCTTTCACCGTTAAATTTACCGCCCCCGACAAAGACACCGCCTTTAAGACTCATATTGCCCAGCAGGACGTTCAGCATCATGACCGCCCAGGCATTATAGAAACCATTGCCGGACATCATCCCGCCGTGTGTAACCACCGCCGCTTTCCGGCCGTGGCTGGTGAAGGCCTGCGCCAAAGCGATAATCTGTTTTACCGGCACACCGCACAGCGCGCTGTACTGCTCGAGCGTTTGCCGTTCGGCGGCTTCTTGCAGGCACTGAAAGCTGCTTTTCACCGTCACGACAGACCCGTCATGCAACGTCACCGGCTGGCTGACCCGTAATGCGGCCCGTTTTTATTACCCTTCCTCCCGTTTTATTTGAAAAGGTGGTGGCGAATATTATTTTAAATGCGGTGCAGGCAGGCGCATCAAGGGTCTGGATAGATATCATCAGCACCCACGGGCAACACACAATCAATATTCAGGATGACGCCGGAGGGATATCTCCGGAACATTTGCCCGCACTTTTCCAGCCGTTTAACTCAACAAAAAGTGACGGCCTGGGTCTGGTTATCTGCCAACGGCTGCTTCACAGCGTGAACGGGGAGATTAGGCTGTGTCCCTTAATCACCTGAGTTATAGTAACTGTCTTTTTCAACAACATATTGAACTATGGCTCGCTACG
>NZ_CBFFRL010000262.1:0-5293 GCF_965644215.1 Phytobacter sp. V69 | reverse complement strand
AATACAGCTCAGCTAAGGTAAGGCTAATACAGCTAAGGACTCCACTGAACCCCACCGATTAAATCGCACCTTCCCTTCTTCCAGAGCATAAAACTTTTTCAGTATCCTTCGGCTCATAAGGAGTTTGTCATACTGACCGAGCCAACCCAGTACCCATAAATTATTAATCGTATAGCCGCAGCCATTTTTCTCTAATTCTTCAACAAGTTGTTGAGTCTGTTCATGAACTTCCGGCAGTTTGAAAGCGATACTTGTCAGGCGGAAACTCTGATCATCAGACACCTCTAACCATGGTTGTTTAAACTGGATATTTCTCTGAATTTCGTTCAGCTTTTGTTGATTCTTTAAAAACTCATCTTCATGCCAATAGTGCCTATCGATACCATGATTATTGGCATTACGGGTAAGGAACAAGCCGCCATTTTCGGCAATCACCCCATCTACAGGCCACATTCTGGCCATTTGATCAGCCCATCCGGCAGAAGCAGCAGTGACCGGAATCACTTTAATACCTGCACCCTGTAACTTCTCAAGGCTTTGATAGGTCCGAGCATGTAGCCTCCCCTGATAAGTCAGCGTCTCATCCATATCGGTTAGAACAAAACTTATATCTTGTAACTCTTCATTCTTAACATTATCAATCAAGATCATAAATCCTCCATCTTGTTGATATTAATGTTTAATATGTGGAAGAACTAATATTTAATTGGCATTTGATATTCCTTGTTTAACTCGAATACTTACAGAACAACGCAGCAAAATCGTCGGCTAACTTAAAGTCTGCGTCGGGAGTTGCTCCTCAGAAGTTCAAGGCGAGTTCATGGACTAAATTGTGGAGTTGTTCAAAGCGACAAAATAGATTTTTCAGATGAATATTTCATTTTTACCATACATTTTGTATGTTTTGCTCTCCAACTCTTTCTGGTTCAGGTTCCCTTTGAATGGAGCCTGAACTCAGGAAAGGGCTTTCGCCCGGACGCGCTGTAGGCGGCTCAACGTGATAGTGGTGGCACCAACGTGGGCATCTTTTATATGCAGGGTAATTAACTCTGCTGCACGCTCCTCAAGTCTGCGTTCTATAGCATCAAGCAATTCAGCATGTTCTTCATAGGTTTGCGTAATACGCGACTCATATTCAAAATCGAGCCGACGAATAATGCGGATCCTGTCAGTGATATTGGTCAGTATTGCCGTCAGCTCACTATTGCCGGCGGCTTCCGTCAGAGTGATATGAAATTGCTCGTCAAGTGCCGCGACTTTATCGCATTCCAGCAATCGCGTCTCAGGCGCAACAGACCATATTGCTTTAAGCCTGGTGATAACATCCCGGTTCACTTTTGGAGAAGTCGGGTTACACAGACGCCTGACTGTATTCGTTTCAATCAACTCGCGCGTTTCGTAGAGTTCTTCATACGCATCAAAATCAATGGGAAAGACTTCCCATCCGTTAGGGATACAGCGTCTGACCAGATTTTCGTTTTGTAATATCAGTAGCGCTTCGCGCACTGGTGTGCGCGAGCACCCCAGGCGCCGGGCAATATCCACCTCTGTGAAGCGATCGCCAGGCAGAAGAACAAACTGGTAAATTTCCTGCCGCAGTTGATGACAGACGCGTTCTGAATGCGGAAGAAGTTGTGTAGGTACAGATGTCATTGTAGTTATTCCTGAAAAGCACAGCGATTAGCTATTCTGGCGAATGAATCGCGTACGCCAGGGTTTTAAAATGAAAAGTGCGAGACCAGCGGTAATAAAATCAAGACCAATCGCACAGCTAAAGACAACATGCCATCCCTGAGTGTGTTGATACAAGAGCGCCGCCAGTGGCCCGCCGAAAATCGAACCAATCCCTTGTGAAATATACAACCAGCCGTAGTTTGACGCAGCATGTTCACTGCCAAAGGTATCGGTCAGCGTTGACGGGAAAAGTGAAAATATCTCTCCCCAGCCAAAGAACACCACACCGGATAATAGTACAAAGAGCATTGGATCTTCACGACACGCCAGCCATAATGTCATGGCAAGACCCTCGAGAGCGAATGCGATAAACATGGTTTTCTCGCGTCCGTAACGGTCAGAGATAAAGCCAAACAGCGGACGGGTAAGTCCATTAGTGAAGCGATCTATCGTCAGTGCCAGCGGCAAAGCTGCCATACCAAATACCACCGCCTTGCTGATCCCGAAATCATCTGCAAACACTGCCATTTGTGATGTCACCATTAATCCGGAAGTGGACATCATCGCCATCATAGCGAACATTAGCCAGAATAGCGGTTGGCGCAGCATTTCGCGTGAGGTAAATTGTTTATTGCTCTGTGCCACCTTCTGACTAACCGGCATCGTCACCATGTCCGGTGGCAGCCTGAGCCCCTGGCTAGCCAGAAATCCGACGAGGGCAAAAATAATGCCAAACACTGTCATCGTTTGCTCAAGGCCGTAACTGCCAAGTGACATTGATATGGGGAATGTGGTTAAGATAGCTCCCATACCGTATCCTGCTGCCACTGAGCCAGCAGCAAATCCACGATGTTGTGGGAACCATTTAACCATCAGACCGACTACGCCGATGTAAACAATCCCGGTTCCAAGGCCTCCCATACAGCCGTAGATCAGCCATAGCATAGTTAGACCATGTATGTGAGCGGAAAGAACCCAACTCATGCCGGCCATAAGGGTACCGATAGAAATCAGTAGTCTGGGCCCGAATTTTTCAACCAGCCGCCCCTGAAATGGAGAAAAGAAAGTCTGGAGGATGATCAGCAGAGAAAACGTGACCTGCAATTCCGGTAATCCCACACCCAGTTTCGCGGCTAACGGCTTTGTCAGTAATGTCCAGACATATTGAGTACTTGAAATGGCGGCCATACAAATCAAACCAAGAATAAGTTGCCCCCATTTACCATATTTAGGTGTAACGAATTGTTCGCTAAGCGTTGTCATAATAATCTCCGATCGCAGTGTGAAATTATCTTGTCCGGGGGAGTTCATCACGGATATCGAATCCCCTTTGTAAAAATCATGTCGTTGGATTAAACGGGTGTTACCAGTACGCGACACCACCGTCGCTGCGCGGATCGCTGCCGCCTTCCAGCAGGCCATCGCCGTGGCGGATGATGGCACCGGCGTGACCCATGATGTCGTCGTAAGGGGGATAAATTTCGATGTCATGGCCGTAGCATCTGAGGGTATCGGTAGTCGCCGGGCTCAGGCGGCTTTCCATCTTGAGTGTGTCGCTGACTTCCCCCCACGTGCGCCCCAGCAGCCAGCGTGGCGCTGCTACCGCCTCCTGCGGAGACATGCCCTGGTGCATGATGCGATCGAAGACTGCAGCCATTGTCTGCGGCTGACCGTCGCCGCCCATACTGCCGTAAACCATCACGCCGCCGTCTTTCAGGCTCAACAAAGCCGGATTGAGCGTATGGAATGGCAGACGCCCTGGTTGAAGCGGGTTATTCGTGGTGAGGTCCAGTGAAAAACTGCTGCACCTGTTTTGCCAGATAATGCCGCTGTCCGGCAAAATAACGGCGCTGCCAAACTCATGATAAATACTCTGAATGAAACTCACGGCAGTGCCGGCTCCATCGACGACGCCCATCCAGACAGTGTCAGCCGGACCGCGGCCTCCATCCCATGCCCGTGTCCGCTCAGCCTCAATTTGTTTGCTGAGCATTTCGATATTTTCGTGAGAGAGGAGGGATTGTGGGTCAACGGTCATATGCGCCGGATCCGTGATATGTTTATCCCGCAGATCAAACGCCAGTTTGATTGCTTCCACAGATTGGTGGATAAAATCGGCTTCCCCGACAATGGCACCTTTTTTTCGCTGACTTTCGATTATTCCGGTAATAAGCAGAGAGACCAGCCCCTGAGATGGAGGAGGCAGGTTATAAATCGTGCCTGCATCCGTCTGCAGAGCCAACGGATTGACCAGCGAGGCATGGAAATTATTGAGATCGCTGAACCTTAACAGGCTGCCAGCGGCCTCAAGTTCACTGGCAATAAGGCGAGCGATATCACCGTGATAGAAATCATCCAGCCCGTTTATGGCCAGTTTTTCCAGTGTGTTTGCTAATGCAGGCTGGTACAGTAATTCATTCGTGTTTAACGCCTCACCTGATGGTGCAAATAATGCTGTAAAACCAGGTGATAACTGTAATTGTTCCAGCTTTGATGCGATTTGGTGATGTAGCCCATCACTGACCGGCACTCCATTGCGTGCGAAGTGGATGGCATCTTTCAACAGACGGGATAACGGGATACGTGCTGGCTCAATGATATTCTTTTCCGCCCATTTCAGTGCCAGGCTCCAGCCTGCCACTGTTCCTGCCACCGTATTGGTAGCATGAGGTCCCCGAAACGGAATCTGCTGAAAACCGTTATTTTTATAAAATGGAATATCAGCTTTTTTTGCAGCATATCCACATGCCTGAATCGCGACAGGCTTTTTACCCGGCACAGAGATCAACCAGAAGCCATCGCCACCAATACCGTTCATATGCGGATAAACAACGGCAATAGTGGCTGCAGCAGCGACCATCGCCTCAATGGCGTTTCCACCGTCTTTTAGAACAGCTATCGCGCTCTGCGCTGCCATTGCGTGTGGTGCCACAGCCATACCCTGTGTGCATTTTATCGAATTCGTCAGACTCATTGCATAATGCCCTGTCGACATGTGTGTATACACGTCGTAAGCATAAAATGCGCCAATCTTAAAAAATAATTAAATATCAATATATTAATTAATTTCTGGCTATACATATAATGAGATTACCGGATTGTCTCACCGTAACGGTGCGAATATATGGTGCAAATGCACCGTGACCTACTCCCCGTTGATTAACACACCGCGATGTTAGTAATGTATTCATCAGAAACGTGAGGACATCCCCATGAAGAAGCGTTATTCCGACGCACAGATCATCAGTTTCTTTCGCGAGGTCGAAGCCGGAGTTTCTGTCCGGGAACGCATGCTAATTCAGACGCCACCTTCTGCACCTGTCGCGAGGACTCTGGCGGAATGAAAGCCCTGGAAGTGAAGCGAATTAAGCCACCTGAAGAGAAGAACGCCAGCCTCAGGAAGTTGCTCACTGAAGCCATACTGGATAAGGAGTTGTTACAGGTGGCTCCGGGTCAAAAGTTCTGACGGCAGACAAGAAGCGGGAAGCCGTGAAAGTCATGTGTAAGGCAACGTGTCTGTCGCAGTGTTGTGCCTGCACAATGTGAACCGCCCCGGGAATCCTGGAGACTAAACTCTTTGAGAGAGAGGTAAACAGGATGACTAAAAACACACGTTTTT
>NZ_CBFFRL010000261.1:0-5308 GCF_965644215.1 Phytobacter sp. V69 | reverse complement strand
GGCCTCATTTCTCGCTGCCGTCCAGATCAGATGCATCGCTCTCTGGGCTAAAATCTTGTGACGACACTATCTAGAGAGATGCGCGCAAAAAGGAATTAATTCTGGTATAAGGGTTAGGTCGCCGGATATGGGAATTCGGACGATTTCCGGACATTTTCAGTCGAAGCCGCGTAAGTGCTTGTCTGGAAAGGGTTCCAAAAAAGACCGAATACGATTCCTGTATTCGGTCCAGGGAAATGGCTCTTGGGAGAGAGCCGTGCGCTAAAAGTTGGCATTAATGCAGGCTAAGTCGCCTTGCACTTTAAGAATAGATGACGGCGCCAGGTTTTCCAGTTTGCGGCAAATCCGGTCTGAAAAATTCGGTTATCGTCACGCTTAAAAATGTTAAAACCGCAAGACTTATCGAATAAGGCTTGCGGTTTTTTATATAAAATCAGGCAGATAAACGGGTTTATTAACAAAGTTTTTCCGCTCGGGCGATAAATGGCTCAAGACTCATCTTTTCACCCGGTCTGGCCGGATCGTCAATCTGGATAATGCTGATCGGCTGTGCAGTGGTTTTACCGCTCTCAACTTGCTTCTGCGCCACATCGTTCAGCGGATATTGCACCAGTGTACTGGGGTTGATGGCATAAAGCGCATGATCAGGTCGACAGGTCAGCATCACCTCTTCTCGGTTAAATGCCCATTTATCCTTACCCACTTCAAAGCGGCTTACGGTAATCACCGACGGCGCGGCAAATGCGCCTGCGGAACACGCCAGTAGAAGCATCGTCAGTATGGTTTTTTTCATCACTCTCGTCCGGTTAATCAGAAGGGTTCCCAGGTGGCAAACAGGCTGACGGCTGCCAGCACGAGCGCACCCAGAACCACTTCGGTCCATGTCATCCAAATCAGGAAATGTCGTGCCTGGGAATTTTTCAGGCCTAAACGTGGCACCAGAACATACCTGTTCACTACGGCAATTGCCACCATTAGCGCCACCAGCGCACATTTGATCAACAGCATACGTCCATAATCAGTCTGTACAGACCAAAGACTGCCCTGAATCAGCAGGGTGTTGATCATGCCCGTTATGAGCACACTGGCCACGGCCAGATGGCCATAGCGTGAAAAACGCATCATTGCTACAACCGCATGCTTTTTCCAGCGCGCGCGGCTCATTCGCATACAAAAAATCACCGGCAATAAGCCACCGAACCACGCAGCAGCACACAACAAGTGTAATGCGTGGTTTGCACGTTGCAGAATGCCGGCGATACCTTCGTGCATAGCGGCATGACCAACACCGGCCATCAGAATCAGCTGCGCGCCCGACAGCAGCATTAACCGCCCCTGCTGCTGCGGCTGTAAGTAACCGACAATGAGGGTAATAACGGCAACGATAATCTGCCATAGCCAGACGCTGCCAAACTGCGTACCGATCAACAACCGCCACGTTTGTGGGTCAAAAACATCCGCCCAACCGTCGCCCATGATCCCGCCCTGCAGCGCAAACATCAAGACGGCACTGAGCGCGCTCGCGCACAGGCTCAGATGGAATAGTGGGGAAAAGCGCGTCACCATCAAACGGTGCAGATGGCGAGGTGCCAGCCGGCTAATAAAGAGCGTACAGCCAAAAAGCAGCATCAAGGCGGCGAAATGAAGGCCGCGTAACCCAATATAGCCAGCGGTGAGCATCTTATTTCACGATAAAGGTATATGTGCCGCGGGTTTTGTGGCCATCGACAGAAACGACATGCCAGTCAACGGTATAATTGCCCGGCTGCAGCGCCTGCTCCAGCGGGACAATCATTTGCGTTTTGTCCTGCTCACTACGTTTGACTGCCCCGGTCTTGATGCTTTGCTGCTGCGCGCCAGTAAGGATCACGCCACTGAATTTGGGTTCAATGCCTTCGGAGAAGTTCAGCGTCAGCGCCTGCGGAGCCGTCGTCACCTCGGCATTCGCTGCCGGAGACTGGCTTTTCAGGTGAGCATGTGCGAAAACGGCAGGAGCGGCAGCCATTGCAGCGATAAATACCAGCGTGCGCGACAGGCGGGATGCGATGAAAACCATGTCTTTCATTCCTTTTTGTTATGTATAAGCCGATGAGAATAACTCTGTATAATGGCCTCGTCGAGTATCATCATCGGCAGACTTGTCTTTCTGCGAAAGGCTTAGTAACTTTTGCGGCATAAATCCAGGAGAAACGCATGAATACCAATCTGGCCCGACTTTCACAGGAAGAGATGGACAAAGTCAACGTCGATTTGGCGGCGGCCGGTGTAGCCTTTAAAGAACGCTACAACATGCCGGTAGTCGCAGAAGTGGTGGAACGTGAACAACCAGAGCATTTACGCACCTGGTTTCGCGAAAGGCTTATTGCTCACCGCCTGGCGTCGATCAATCTGTCTCGCCTGCCCTATGAGCCGAAAAGTAAATGACCGCTGAAACCGTATTGCGCGTGATCGATACCGAAACCTGCGACTTGCAGGGCGGGATTGTCGAAATTGCCTCCGTGGATGTGGTGAACGGGCAGATCATTAATCCCATGAGTCACCTCGTGCGCCCGGACCGTCCTATCAGCCCACAGGCGATGGCGATACACCGGATTACCGAAGCGATGGTGGTCAACCAACCGTGGATTGAAGAGGTGATTCCTCAATATTACGGCAGCCACTGGTATGTCGCCCATAATGCCAGCTTCGATCGACGCGTACTGCCGGAAATGCCCGGTGAGTGGATTTGTACCATGAAGCTGGCGCGTCGACTCTGGCCCGGCATTAAGTACAGCAACATGGCGCTGTATAAATCACGCAAACTTAGCGTGCAAACGCCGCCGGGGTTACATCATCACCGGGCGCTTTATGACTGCTATATCACCGCGGCCCTGTTGATAGACATTATCAACACCTCCGGCTGGACGCCGGACCAGATGGCGACCGTCACCGGCAGACCCGCCCTGCTGACGACCTTCACGTTTGGGAAATACCGGGGCAAGCCGGTTGCCGAAGTCGCAGAGCGCGACCCCGGTTACCTGCGTTGGTTATTCAATAATCTGGACCGAATGAGTCCGGAACTGCGGCTGACCTTAAAGCATTATCTCGACGATAATTAATCTGCTTTTTTGTCCGGCAACGTGCCTTGTGCCAGGGCGACCAGAAACGCAAACTCCAGCGCTACGCCCTCATAGGATTTGAAACGGCCTGATTTGCCGCCGTGGCCAGAATCCATATCGGTACAGAGCAGCAGCAGATTGTTGCCCGTTTTCAACTCTCGCAGCTTCGCCACCCACTTGGCCGGTTCCCAGTATTGCACCTGTGAGTCATGCAACCCCGTGGTGACCAGCATATGCGGATAGTCGTGTGCGCTAACATTGTCGTACGGGCTGTAACGTTTGATGTAGTGATAGTAGGCCTCATCCTGCGGATTTCCCCACTCTTCAAACTCGCCGGTGGTCAACGGGATGGATTCATCCAGCATGGTGGTGAGGGTATCGACAAAAGGTACCTGAGCAATCACTCCATGAAACAGCGACGGACGCTCGTTGATAACCGTCCCCATCAGGAGTCCACCAGCACTACCACCCATGCCGTAGCAAAAGAGCGGTGAACCGTACTCCTGCGCCAGCAGTGCATCCGTGACGTCGATAAAATCATTAAACGTGTTTCTTTTGTTTAGGAACTTGCCGTCTTCATACCACTGCTGCCCAAGTTCACCACCGCCACGGACATGGGCAATCGCATAAACAAAGCCGCGATCCAGTAAACTTAACCGGCTGCTGCTGAAATCTGCATCCATACTGGCGCCGTACGATCCGTAGCCGTAAACCAGTAACGGATTTTCCCCTTTGCGGAAATGTTTGTGGTTGTAGACCAGCGATACCGGCACTTCTACACCATCCCGCGCACGGATCCACAGATGCTCGCTGCGATAATCACTGGCATCAAACCCGGCCACTTCCGTCTGTTTGATCACGCGTCGTTCGCCGGTGTCCATATCCAGCTCAAACAGCGTGTCCGGCGTTGTCATGGACGAATAGCCATAACGCAGCCGCGATGTTTCGGGTTCCGGGTTATAGGCAAGCCAGGTGACATACGCCGGATCGTCAAAGGCTATGCCGGTAACTTCGCGCGTTTTGCGGTTGATTTGCCGCAAGCTGGTCAACCCCCGCTGGCGTTCCTCGACCACCAGCCAGTCCGTGAAGAGGGTAAATCCCTCCAGCATGACATGCTCCCTCGCCGGAATGAGCACCTCCCAGCGTTTTTCATCGCGCACTTTGGTGCGATACAGGCCAAAGTTTTTACCATCACGGTTCGAGCGCAGATAGAAGGTGTGCTGGAAGTGATCAAGACTGTAGTCGTGATCTTTACGGCGCGGTAAAAAGCAGAGCGGCTGAGCATCAGGTAATTCGGCATCCAGCAGTAACACCTCGCTGGTTGTCGAGCTCGCCAGGTGAATGATGATGTAGTGCTGAGAGGTGGTCTTGCCGAGACTGACGTAAAATGTATCGTCCTCCTCTTCGTAGATCAGCTCATCATCCGTCGAGGGTGTGCCGATGGTGTGACGCCAGACCTGGTACGGCAGTAGCGTCGTGGCATGTTTGCGCACGTAATAGACGGTTTCAGAGTCGTTGACCCACACACAGCCGGGGGAAACGTTATCAAGCATTTCCGGATACCAGTTCCCGGACTCGAGATTACGAAAGCGGATCCCATACTGACGACGCGACAGGTAATCCTCAGAAATGGCCATCAGCGTGTTGTCCGGCGAGATGGCAATCCCACCGAGGGTATAAAAGTCGCTGTGTGACGCGCGCTGATTAGCATCCAGCAAGACTTGCCACTCATCCCATTCCGCAGAAAGTGCTGACTGACGCTGGTAAATCGGGTATTCACCTCCCGGCTCAAAGATATGCCGATAGCGATAGCCGTTCTTCACATAGGGGGCGGAGATCTCACGCTGCGGAATACGCGAGATGATCTCTTGCAGCAGGGTATCCTGCAGTGCCTGTTGGCTGGCCATAATGCGCCGACCATATTCATTCTCTTGCTGCAGGTAATCCAGTACCTCTGGCTGCGAGCGGGTGTCGTCCCGCAGCCAGTAATAGTTATCCAGACGCGTATCGCCATGAACTGTCATGACGTGGGGGATTTGCTTAGCTTTCGGCGGCATAACTCTGTTCTTATCTGTTTTACACCCTATAAGGGTGGCAAAAGCCGCGCGCGATGCAAGCGAAACGTGAGAAAGGCGCTAGATAGTGTCGTCACAAGATTTTAGCCCAGAGAGCGATGCATCTGATCTGGACGGCAGCGAGAAATGAGGCCG
>NZ_CBFFRL010000260.1:0-5387 GCF_965644215.1 Phytobacter sp. V69 | reverse complement strand
TATCTTTCAATGGTCAAGCTGGGTTGCATCCGATTGTTTTACAAGAGGTTATGCAATTAAGGGACACAGCCTAATCTCCTCTCCCTTGATTTCAGACAAATGACATGTCGTTATATATAGATATATATAGCGATTTGTCGCCGTCGGAGAAAAAGGATGATCTTTATACCTCAACACCAGATAGACCAGTGGCTGCTGGAAGATATTCAGGGCGGTGATATTACGACCCGCTCGTTGGGGATCGGTCGCACGCCCGGTTTAATGGTATTCAGCCACCGCAGGGGCGGCTTTGTCAGCGGCATTGCCATCGCCCTGCGCATGTTGCGTACCCTGGGCTTAGAGGCCCATGCGGACGTTGAGGATGGCGACCGGGTGCAACCGGGGCAGCCGTTGTTGCAGGCCCGTGGCCCGGCGGATAGCCTGCATCAGGGCTGGAAAGCTGTGCAAAACGTGCTGGAGTGGAGCTGCGGTGTCACCGGATATCTGGCCGATATGCTGGCGGTTCTGCATGGCGCGATACCGGATGGGCACATCGCCTGTACGCGTAAGGCCATTCCCGGCACGCGGCTGCTGGCGGCGCAGGCGGTCATTGCCGCAGGTGGCATTATCCATCGCGCGGGCTGTGCGGAAACGGTGCTGCTGTTTGCTAACCATCGCCGTTTTGAACCTGAACCGAATGACTGGCAGGGGATGGTCCAGCGGCTACGTACGGCCTGCCCGGAAAAGAAAATCGTGGTGGAGGCCGATACGCTGGATGAAGCGCGTGCGGCGCTTCTTGCCTGCCCGGATGTCATTCAGCTCGATAAATTCACCCCAGAGCAGGCCCGGCAGGTTGTCGAACTCGCCCGCGACAGCGCCTGCACGCTGGCGCTGACCGGGGGGATCACCCGCGCAACGTTGCCTGATTATCTCGATTGCGGCATCAGGCTGTTTATTACCTCTTCGCCTTACTACGCCAGCCCGGCGGATATTGGTGTCAATCTGTCGCCGGAATAACCCACAGTACCCTTAATGAGGAAGGACCCATGAAGTCAGTAAAATTTATACTCGCCAGTTTGCTGTTGTGCTGTAGCGCCGTGTCAAGCGCGGCCGATCTTCATCTTTACGCCGGAGCAGGATTGCGGATGCCGGTAGATGAAATAGTCGCGCGTTTTGAGAAAGAGACGGGCAACCATGTCACCGTGGAATATGGCGGCTCGGGCCAGATCCTTACCCGCTTTCAGCTCACGCAGCAGGGCGATCTGTTCCTGCCAGGCTCTGCGGATTACGTCGATAAAATTCAGGCGGAAGGCAAGCTCAAAGAGGCGTTCCTACTCGTTCACCACACCCCGGTGATGGCGATCCGCAAGGATAAAGCGGCGGGGATCACCACTTATGCCGATCTGGCAAAAAGCCATCTAAAACTGGGGATGGGCGACCCGCAGGCCATCGCCTTAGGCAAAAGCGGTGAGACGTTGCTGACGCTTTCCGGCTATGGCGAACCGCTGCGCGAAAAAGTGGTAGTCAGAGCGGCCAACATCAAGCAACTGGTGATGTACCTGCTCAATGGCGATGTGGATGCGGCAGTTATTGGTCGCACCGATGCGGTGAAAAATAAAGATACGCTGGTACTTCTGCCGACGCCGAAAGGCACGCCGGATGAAATCGCCACCCTGGCGGTGCTGAAAACCACGAAACATCCGGACGAAGCCCAAAAGTTGGCGAGCTATTTCACCTCGCCGCAGGGCATTAAAGTGTTCACCGATATGGGCTATCTGCCCATTGAGAAATAGTGTTTAGCCTGAGGAAAATGCGTGGCTAAACTGACGCTGCTGCCGCTTGGCCTGCTGCTGATACTGGTGATCGGATCGTTATTGTCACTGGTGTTTGAGCTGGATCTGGCCACGCTTATTCAGGTGCTTAAAGAGCCTGAACTGCATTTCGCCGTTCTGCTTTCGCTGGGAACGGCGCTTCTCTCACTGCTGCTGGCGCTGCTGATCGGTATTCCCGCCGGATGGGCGATGGCGCGGATGACGTTTAAAGGAAAAGGGGTAATCGATACCCTGCTCGATATCCCGCTGGTGACGCC
Organism: Phytobacter sp. V69; assembly: GCF_965644215.1. Classification (NCBI taxonomy): domain Bacteria; kingdom Pseudomonadati; phylum Pseudomonadota; class Gammaproteobacteria; order Enterobacterales; family Enterobacteriaceae; genus Phytobacter; species Phytobacter sp. V69. Next base: position 3,319 of record NZ_CBFFRL010000260.1, on the reverse strand, counting down.
GCCGCTGATTGTTGGGATTGGTTTGCTCCTTCTGCTGGGCCAGCGCGGGCCGATTGCTTCCGTGGCCCCGGGCCTGCCTGAACTGTTGTTCTCGCCGTTTGGCGTGGTGATCGCCCAAACCTATGTGGCCAGTGCGATCGTTTTGCGTTCTGCCAGTGCTGCGTTCTCGTCCATTGAGCCGGCCTATATCAGCACCGCTTGGAACATGGGGCTGACGCCGCTGCGCACTCTGCTGCTGGTGGAGATCCCCCTGTGCTGGCACTCGCTGCTGGGCGGCAGCGTGCTGGCGCTGGCCAGAGCGTTGGGCGAGTTTGGTGCGACCTTAATGCTGGCGGGGGCAATACGCATGAAAACGGAAACCCTGCCGATTGCCGTCTACCTGAATATCGCCAGCGGTGATTTCTCGCTGGCGATTGGCTGCGCGCTGCTGCTGATCCTGCTGGCGGGGCTGTTACTGATTGTCCTGCATCGGGTGCAGCACGTGTACAAGGAGAAAGACCATGCTGCGCGTTGAGCACTTGCGTACTCAGGCTTTCAGCGACCTGCATTTCCATGCGGCGCGCGGTAGCTGTACCGCCATCACCGGGCCGTCTGGCAGCGGCAAAACGACGCTGCTGAACGCTATTGCGGGCAGTGTTCCCTATCAGGGGGATGTCCATTTCGACGGCAAAACGATGAACGGCATTCCGCCCTGGCAGCGCCCGTGCCGCTATCTCAATCAACGGCTGTATCTCTTTCCGTATCTGACGGTGGCGGGCAACCTGGCGCTGGCGCAATACGCGGCGGGGTTGCCACGGTCTAAACCGGCACAGATGGTGATGCTTGAAGAGATGGGGATTGCGCACCTGGCGCACAGTTATCCGCGGCAGATATCCGGCGGTGAGCAGCAGCGGGCGGCGCTGGCCAGAGCGATGGTTTCCCATCCCCGCCTGTTGCTGCTTGACGAGCCTTTCTCCAGCCTCGACTGGGATATTCGTTTCCGGCTGTGGGAAGTGGTGAAGAACCTGCGTCAACATGATGTGACCATTCTTCTGGTGACGCATGAGCCGAGAGAGGTCGCGGCGCTGGCGGACGCGCAGTGGGTGTTCAGTCAGGAAGGCTTGCAGGAAATACAGATATCATAAGGGAGACAGGTTCTCCCTTATATGACAGTCAGATGGTATCAGGCGCTGCAGTATTTTTTCTTGATAACCACCGCCAGCGTGCCAACCAGTCCGGCAACCAGCAGGAAAAGCGGCAGAATCATCAGGAAGGTCATGACCTGATCTTCATGGCGTTTTACAAACGGGATCATGCTGATGGCATAGCCCAGCGTGGTAATCATGCCGACCCACAGCAGGCCACTCAGCCAGTTGAACAACTGAAAACGGCGATTGGATAACCCGGAAATCCCTGCCATGGTTGGCAGCAGGGTGCGCACGAAGGCCAGAAAACGCCCTGCCAGCAGTGCCACCAAGCCGTGGCGGTCAAACATGCAGGTTGCCCGCTGATGATATTTTTCCGGTAGCTGCGCCAGCCAGCTTTTTACGATGCGGGTATTCCCCAGCCAGCGGCCCTGCAGGTAGCTTAACCAGCAGCCTAGGCTTGCGGCAGAGGTGAGGATAACGACTGTTGACAGGAAGTCCATGCAACCACGCGCCACCAGAGCACCCGCCAGTAAAAGCAAACTGTCGCCAGGTAAGAATGAGGCTGGGAGCAATCCGTTTTCTAAAAAGAGAGTGGCAAACATCACGAGATAGACGACGCCAACAATATGTGGATTCGCCAGCGCTGCAAAGTCGTGGTGCCAAAGCGCAGCGATAATGTCTTGAATTACAGCCATGGACTTTCCTGTGGTACCGCTTAGAGAAGGCTATTGTACTCGCTTCTCGCCCGAAACACGTTGATCCCGGGCGCAATTAATACAGAGTATTCTGCTGGCGTAATCAGAATTTTCAACCAGCAGATAACAATTTACACGATGCGCTGGAAACCTGTGGATAAATCTTCAATTAAATCATCAACATTTTCCAGACCAATATGAACACGAATCAGCGTACCGCTAAAATCGACGTTGCCATCAGGACGGATAGCGGCAATCTGTTCCGGTTGATTCGCCAGAATTAACGATTCATACCCGCCCCAGGAATACGCCATGCTGAACAGCGAGAAATTGTCGAGGTAGGCGGCCATCTCTTCATTATTAAGGCGCTTGTTCAACACGAAGGAAAACAGGCCGCTGCTGCCGTTGAAATCGCGTTTCCAGAACTCATGGCCTTTGCTGCCAGGCAGCGCCGGATGGTTAACCTGCGCCACCTGCGGGTGGGATGCTAACCACTCGGCGATTTTGATACTGCTTTCATGGTGCTGGCGCAGACGCACGCCGAGGGTACGCAGGCCGCGGCTGGTCATGTAGGCGGTGTCGGCATCGACCATTTGCCCCATCAGGTAGGCATTCTCGCGCAGTTGATCCCAACAGCGGGCGTTGGACACCGCCGTGCCGATCATCCCATCCGAGTGGCCAATCAGGTATTTCGTCGCCGCCTGAATAGAGATATCGATATCGAATTCGAGGGCTTTAAACAGAATGCCTGCCGCCCAGGTGTTGTCGAGCATAATGATCGCTTCTGGCGCAACGCTTCTGACCGCCTTAACAACGGCCGGGACATCGTGGACTTCCATCGTGATAGAGCCGGGTGATTCGAGGAATACGATTTTGGTATTGGGTTGGATAAGCTCAGCGATGCCTGCGCCAATCATCGGGTCGAACCAGCTTGTCGTGACACCCAGTTTGGCGAGGATTTTGGTGCTGAAATCCTGTGTCGGTTCATAGGCCGTGTTGGTGACGAGGATATGTTCGCCCTGTTCGACAAACGCCAGGATGGTGTTGGCCACCGCCGCGGCGCCGCAAGGGAAAAGGGCACAGCCCGCGCCGCCTTCCAGTTCACACATGGCTTCCTGGAGCGAAAAATGGGTCAGCGTGCCGCGACGCCCATAAAAAAGCTCGCCTTTTGCGCGATTACGCGTGGCCTGTTTTTTTGCTTCAACGGTGTCGAAAACCAGAGAGGAAGCTCGCTGAATAACGCTATTCACCGCACCCTGCGTGTATTTCTTGCTGCGCCCTGCGTTCACCAGAGCGGTATCAATATGCTTCGCCGTCATGTTCGCCTAACCTGTTTTTATACGTCTGGATGTCCAGACTACCATGAATGCTTGGTAATACAGCGATGCCTGTTTAGATAAAGCATAAAATTTTATGAATATTTAGATAGTGTCGTCACGAGGATAAAAATCATTGATAATAGGGCCTTCTAATCAGAAGGCCCTATTATCATGACTA
>NZ_CBFFRL010000259.1:0-5413 GCF_965644215.1 Phytobacter sp. V69 | reverse complement strand
TAGTCATGATAATAGGGCCTTCTGATTAGAAGGCCCTATTATCAATGATTTTTATCCTCGTGACGACACTATCTAGACTCTGGTTTTTACGGAGGACGTTTTTCGCGTCCTCCAGGACCAGGACCGTCTCGGGAAAAACCTAATGAAAAGAGTGTTAATCGCCTGCCTCCCCATGCTTCTCGCCGGATGTAGCTACTACAACCAGTTTGTTGAGCGTATGAACACGGATACGCTTAACTATCAGTGTGACGAAAAGCCGCTTACTGTAAAACTGAACAACCCCCGCCAGGAAGTGAGCTTTATCTATGACAATACGCCGCTGGTGCTCAAGCAGGGGCTGTCGGCTTCGGGGGCGCGCTACACCGACGGTATTTATGTCTTCTGGTCGAAGGTCGACAGCGCCACGGTCTACAAACGCGATCGCATCGTCCTGAACAACTGCCAGTTACAAAATCCGCGACATTGAGATTTTCGCAAGGGGGGGGCACAATAGCCCCACCTGATAATTTATCTTGCTAACGCCATGTCTGATAACGATCATTTCGAGCAAATTGCGCATCTGCGCCGTGAATACACCAAAGGCGGCTTACGCCGTGCCGATCTCCCCGCCGAACCGTTGCCGCTGTTTGAACGCTGGCTGGGCCAGGCGTGTGAAGCCAAACTCGCCGACCCGACCGCGATGGTCGTGGCGACCGTCGATGAAAACGGGCAGCCTTACCAGCGTATCGTGCTGCTCAAGCACTACGACGAGAAAGGCCTGGTCTTTTATACCAACCTGGGTAGCCGCAAAGCGCATCAGATTGAGAAAAACCCGGCCATCAGCCTGCTTTTCCCGTGGCACATGCTGGAACGTCAGGTGATGGTGATCGGTAAAGCCGAACGCCTGTCGACCCTGGAAGTGGTGAAGTATTTCCACAGCCGTCCGCGTGACAGCCAGATTGGCGCGTGGGTCTCCCAGCAGTCCAGCCGGATTTCCGCGCGGGGGATTCTGGAAAGCAAATTCCTTGAGCTTAAACAGAAGTTCCAGCAGGGCGAAGTTCCGTTGCCGAGCTTCTGGGGCGGTTTCCGCGTCAGCATCGATCAAATGGAGTTCTGGCAGGGGGGGGCACACCGTCTCCACGATCGTTTTTTATACCAGCGCGAGAATGACGCATGGAAAATTGATCGCCTCGCACCCTAATCCCTGAAAAATGTTGCGCTAAGCGCTGGTGCTCCTGCATCCGGCGCTTTATTCTATGTAACTTTCGCAACTGGCGAAAAGTCGTGTACCGGCAGAGGTGCAGTCGTTTTAAATGGAGAATTTGATGGCAAGCAGTAACTTGATTAAACAATTGCAAGAGCGCGGGCTGGTAGCCCAGGTGACGGACGAGGAAGCGTTAGCAGAGCGACTGGCGCAAGGCCCGATCGCGCTCTATTGCGGCTTCGATCCCACCGCCGACAGCTTGCATTTGGGGCATCTAGTTCCATTGTTATGCCTGAAACGCTTCCAGGAAGCAGGGCACAAGCCTGTCGCACTGGTTGGTGGCGCAACGGGTCTGATTGGCGACCCGAGCTTTAAAGCCGCTGAGCGTAAACTGAATACCGAAGATACGGTGCAGGAGTGGGTGGATAAAATCCGCAAACAGGTTGCTCCGTTTCTCGACTTCGACTGTGGAGAAAACTCGGCGATTGCCGCCAACAACTACGACTGGTTCGGTGGCATGAACGTGCTGACCTTCCTGCGTGATATCGGCAAGCACTTCTCCGTAAACCAGATGATCAACAAAGAAGCGGTGAAGCAGCGTCTGAATCGTGACGATCAGGGTATCTCGTTTACCGAGTTTTCCTACAACCTGCTGCAGGGCTACGACTTTGCCTGCCTGAACAACCTGCATGGCGTTGCGCTGCAGATTGGCGGTTCCGATCAGTGGGGTAACATCACCTCCGGTATCGACCTGACCCGTCGTCTGCACCAGAATCAGGTGTTCGGTCTGACCGTTCCGCTGATCACCAAAGCTGACGGCACCAAGTTCGGTAAAACCGAAGGCGGCGCGGTCTGGCTCGATCCGAAGAAAACCAGCCCGTACAAGTTCTACCAGTTCTGGATTAACACCGCAGATGCTGACGTGTATCGCTTCCTGAAATTCTTCACCTTTATGGACATTGAAGAAATCAATGCTCTGGAAGAAGAAGACAAGAACAGCGGTAAAGCACCGCGCGCCCAGTATGTGCTGGCCGAACTGGTTACCAAACTGGTTCACGGCGAAGAAGGCCTGGTGGCGGCAAAACGCATCACCGAAAGCCTGTTTAACGGCAACCTGAGCGACCTGAGCGAAGCGGACTTCGAACAGCTGGCGCAGGACGGTGTGCCGATGATCGAGATGGAGAAAGGCGCGGATCTGATGCAGGCGCTGGTGGACTCTGAGCTGCAGCCGTCTCGCGGCCAGGCGCGTAAAACTATCGCCTCCAACGCGGTCACCATCAACGGTGAGAAACAGTCTGACCCGGAATATTTCTTCCAGGAGAGCGATGTGCTGTTCGGTCGCTACACGCTGCTGCGTCGCGGTAAGAAGAACTACTGCCTGGTGTGCTGGAAATAATCGCCAGATATCAGCTAACTAAATGAAAAGGGAGTGGGAAACCACTCCCTTTTCTTATGGCGCAGAGGGGAAGATTAAATGCCTTCCGCCGCCATCGCTGCGGCAACTGCCGGACGAGACGCCACGCGCTGCATATACGCAGTGAGGTTACCCGCTTGTGGGAAGTTCAGTTTCACCGCGACCGCCCAGCGCACAACCGTAAACAGGTATGCATCGGCAATCGAGAAGTTTTCCCCGTTAATCCACTGCTGGTTTGCCAGTGCGGCATCAACATATTCCAGTTTCTTTTCCAGCAGGGCGCGGGCGGTCGGTTTGAACGCTTCCAGGGTGTCCGGACGGAACAGCGGGGTAAAGCCCTTGTGTAGCTCCGTTGCCACGAAATTCAGCCACTCGAGAGTTTTGTAACGGCTCAGAAAACCCACCGGCGGCAGCAGGTCACTTTTCGGCGCGCTGTCAGCCACGTACTGCATGATCGCCACACCTTCGGTTAACAGGGTATTGGCATCAATCGACAGGGCCGGGATCTGGCCTTTCGGGTTGATTGCCAGAAAATCGTCGCCGTTATCCAGGCATTTTTTCGCTAAATCCACGCGCGCCAGTTCGAACTCTTTACCTGCTTCACGCAGAACAATATGAGAAGCCAGCGAGCAGGCGCCTGGTTTATAAAACAGTTTCATTCTTCACTCCTGGTGGTTGAAATCCGGCATAGGTTATTACCTGATGGCATAAAAAAAAAGCCGTTAACGTGCGTTAACGGCTTTCCGCTGAAACTCTGCGCAGTCTTATGCGGTCGCAGTTTCTGATGCTTCCGCGTCTTTATCACCGCCAAGGGTCATGCGGTTCAGTTTCGGCGCGGTGAGGATCATCAGCGCAGCGATAACAGCGGTCACGATACCAATCTGCAGGAACACGTGGCCGTAGATTTCAAGAGACATCAGCGGGTCGGTCACGTTTTCCGGGATAGCCATCTGGTTAGCCACGTAACCTGCGATGATGTTCGCACCGGCAGTGGTCAGGAACCAGCTACCCATGATAAAGCCCATCAGACGCTGTGGAACGAGTTGTGCCACCATAGCGAGGCCCAGACCAGAAATCATCAGCTCACCGATACTCTGCAGCCCGTAGCTCGCGACAAGCCAGTTTACGGAGACGATACCGGCATCGGAGGCGAATTTCGCGCCCAGCGGCAGGATCAGGAACGCACCGGAACACAGCACCATACCGATAGCAAACTTGTACGGCATCGGCAGCGTGTCGCCCATTTTGTTATAGATAGCGGCCAGAATCGGGCTGCCAATGATGATCCAGAACGGGTTCAGTGCCTGGAACTGCTCCGGTTCGAACGTGATACCCAGCAGCGTGTGCTCAACGTTACGAATGGCGAAGAAGTTCAGAGAGGTCGGCATTTGGCTGTACAGAACGAAGAAGACAATCGCCTGCACCATCAGAATAAAGGCGACGATCATTTTACGACGTGCCGCGCCCTGCAGAGCAAAGGTCTCTTTCGCGAAGATGCACACGATGCACAGTGCAACCACACCCAGAACCATACGCGCGATGCCCTGGTTGTGCAGCAGCCAGGTGGCGACCGCGATTAGAACGGCAACGCCCACGATGGTCGCCAGCAGGTAGCCCATACGTACCGGTTCAAAGTCAGGTTTAGAACCGTAGTTTTTCACCCAGCGTTTGCAGAAGGCGAAGTTCACGATGGTGATCAGCAGACCGACAACGCTCAGGGCGAAAGCGGTGCTCCAGCCAAAGCGAGCAGCCAGCCACGGGGTTGCCAGCATGGAGAAGAAGGAACCGACGTTGACGGACATGTAGTACATGGTGAATGCGCCGTCCAGACGTGGATCATCATGGTCATAGCATTTTGACAGCAGGGAGGACGGGTTGGCTTTAAACAGGCCGTTACCGACGGCGATCGCCGCCATGCCCATATAGACGATACCGGCATCGTGACCAGACCAGGCAACCAGCGCGTAACCGATGGCCAGCACGATCGCACCCAGCATAATAACGCGTTTTGTCCCCAGCACTTTATCGCCCAGCCAGCCGCCGATTGCGACAAGACCGTAAACCAGAGCGCTAAAGGATGAAAACAGTGTAATAGAGTCCGCTTCGGACATGCCCAGTTGTTTAACCAGGTAAACAGCCATGATCCCCTGCAGACCATAGAAGCCGAAACGCTCCCACAGCTCGATGGAGAAGATCAAATAGAACGCTTTAGGTTGTTTGAAGGCGTTTAGACTAACGCTTTCTGTTGGTTTGTTTGCAGTTGACACAAATACCTCTTTTTTTACATCCCATATTAACGGGGTGATTCGAGACGCGATGTCCAGTATTCATCGCGCTTATAATTATTGCTGGAGGGAAAACGGCGGGTAATGTTCCCGATCCTGGGGTTTGAGGCAAGACCTTTGTAATGATCTGTTACATTTATCTTTAGCGATATTATAATCCAGCGGTGCGAATGTTATTCAGAGTTAAATTTTGCATGAATACTAAAGACAGTTTTTTTCACTGATGACGGCGGGGGCGAGAGAGTTTAGGGTGATATGTTCTGCTGTTTGGTATTGAAAGCAGTTTATCAGTCTGATCCTATTATGTTTTATGGTCGTATGTGTTGGTTTAATCCGCATATCACACTAAGCTGCCGTTCCATTTGTACAGCAAAGATCCTCTTTTTAACATCCATGCATCAATGTGACAATAATCACACTCTGGTAGAATTTTTTTCGCATAAAAAAATATTGCGTCTAGATAGTGTCGTCACAAGATTTTAGCCCAGAGAGCGATGCATCTGATCTGGACGGCAGCGAGAAATGAGGCCG
>NZ_CBFFRL010000258.1:0-5423 GCF_965644215.1 Phytobacter sp. V69 | reverse complement strand
ATCGGTAGTTAACCCTTCCTCCTACACTCTCCACAATCATGTCCGAGCGTTGCACTTATTATCTGAATTCGCGGTTCCCTGATCCCGGTATTGATAACCCTGTCAGGAAAATCTCTTAAAACATCACTGAATCTTTCTGCGGTAATATCTGCAAGTACCAGTGCGACATTATCTTTTTCCCGAATCAAGTCTGACATGACGACTGCAAATCGTTGTCTCATTGCGTTTATTTCAGCAAATCTTTGATCCCAGGTTAAAACTGTCTTCATTTTATTCTCCTAAATTTGTCTGCGAGGTTTACCTGATTTGGTTTCTACAGCTGCGATAATGGCGTGAGGTTTATGAGGATGCTCTCTAGAAAACACCCGGTACAGTTCTTCTTGATCTCTGCCGTTAACGCGGCTGACCTCCCAGCCCTCAATTGAAAACCGGTGTGATATTCCTCCTGGCCAACCAAGAGTTGACGAGTCATTGTCTATGACCACGACATTCAACTCTGATAGCCCGTGTCTGCCTGCAAAAGGAATAGCTTCAAAATTCGAACCTTCATCAAGCTCTGCATCACCCATAAGAACCCAGTGCTTTGGTCCCGTAATTCCTTTGGCGCGTAGCGCAAGAGCGGAGCCAATAGCCAGAGGTAAACCATGCCCTAATGAACCACTGGATATTTCCACACAGTCCAGCTTTGTTCGGTCCGGGTGGTATCCTAATTTACTGTCATATTCACCATAGGTTTCCAAAAGCTCAGGTTTAATAAAATCCTTTAATGCCAGCACTGCATAGAATGCCATGGGACCATGTCCTTTTGACAAAAAGAAACGATCTCGGTATTCATCTCGTACTTTTAAGGGGGAACAATTCAGGACTTTATCATATAATACTTGGATGACATCGAGTGTGGAAATAGACGAAGGTGCGTGTTTTTCATCACCTGTCATCAGTGACAAATAATGATTCAGAAGCTCTCTTGTACTTTGTGCTGTCTCAATATTGTTCATTAACGTCTTCTCGCAGTTTCATAAACATTGGAATTAAGGTAATGATTGCGCAGCTAATCAGTACCACACTCCAGCCGGATATCGAATAGAGATAAGAGGATATAAATCCACCAACTGCGCCACCAGTAACAAAACTTGTCATATAGCAACTTGCTGCTCGTGCTTCATTTCCCTTGCAGGAAAGAAATAGTCCACGTTGATTATTGACGTGTATTAGCTGAATAAATGCATCAATTAGTAGTGCACCAGTGAGGCTAATAATAAAATTATTTCCGTAAATTCCCATCGCCAGTAGACTTATGACAATTAAAAAGTACAGAGGATTGTTTTTGTAATTTATAATTCTCAGTATCCAGGATGAAAATAGGGCTGATGAGGCCCCGGTAACACCTGTCAAAGAAAAAAGCCCTACCTGTGACTGACTGAAATGAAAAGTCGTGGTCAGAAACATAGAAACATTGCTCCAGAATGCGGAGAACAGAAACATAATGGCAAATGCGTTAAAACAATAATGCCTAATTATAGCATCCTGCCTAATTCCATTGATGTTCAGATATAAAATATGGATGTATGAGTTTTTTACTCGATTATTCTTATCATCTGATGTCGGATAAGAGGTGAACAATAATATACAGGATAGAAACATCAGTATTGCAGCTATAGCATATATCGACTTCCATCCCCAAAGTTCACTAAGCATACTCGACAGGAATCGGGAAAAAAGAATACCAGTTAATACACCGGCCATTATTCGACCTATATATTTAGTTCCATTTTTTTGTCTGCTTAGTCCGGCGGTAATTAATGGAATGGCGGATGTTCCTACTCCGACTAGAAATGCTGTAGTAGACAATGCGTAATAACTCTCTGTTAAAAAAACAGCAATAACGATATTGTGGAAACTAAATACAATAGTGTGATTAACTTTCGCTTGCTATAGAAATCCCCTAAAGGAATTATAAAAATCAATGATAGAGCATTACCAACTAGAGAAAATGAATACAGCATGGATGCTTTTTCATAAGAAACCATTAGTTCACTGCTGATCACGGGAGCCAGCGGCTGAACGTAGTACATATTTGCTGCGGTAAAACCGCATATTATAGGTATAAGACAAATCAGAATTGTATTGCTGAACTTTTCCATGCCGCACCTTATTTTATTTCCACAAAGACGCAGAGAATAGGCTCTCGTCAACTTCATATATAAGATTTTCTGTAATATCCGTAAATCTGTTCACCATATATTTGACACCAGTATTTATCATCTCTTCCCGCTGGAAGTTATGTGGCATGGACGCAGGTACACCTATAAACCCAGAACCAAGAACCTTACACACTTCTGCAACACGATTGATGTCATCAATAAACACAACTTCATCAAAATTCAGGTTAAATTTTTCTTTTACAATTTCATACATCCCCGGACGAAAGGCATTGATATCAATATATGGCATCTCTTTATCGAAATAACTTTCAAAAGGTTTTAAAAACTTGTCGAAGCTATATTCTTTATTTCTTCCTCCATAGCAGGTCATACGTGCCCCTGTACTATGTAGCAATGCCAGCGTTGATTCGATATCGGGGAAAACTTCAACCGGATGATCTCTGAGGTAGTTATCTCTGGTTTTGAAAAAATCATTAATAATTTTTTCACCTGAATAAGGAAGTTTACAGGCTAATGCGAGATTATGGCCTGCGGTCACTTGTGGAGATCCCCAGACACTTCGTTCGATCAATGGCGAGTAGTTTACACCAAGAGATTCAACAAAAATTTTAATTGCCGGGCTATATGTGTCATTCAGAACAACACCATCACTGTCGATCGCAAATAATTTTATTTTTTTGAGGTTCATTTTTATTACCCTTTTATGTATTGTGAAAATATCAGAGCAGCATTTTGCCCACCAAACCCTAGGGATGTACTGAGAACATTTTTAATACCAGTCCCTTGGATGACTTCTGTTGCAATATTGATTTTTATTTCATCATCAATATGTCTTAAACCAGCAACAGGAGGAATTTCATCGTGTATAATTTTTAACACAGAAAAAACAGCTTCCATTGCTCCTGTTGCTGCAAGGCTGTGTCCGGTAACGCCTTTTGTTGATGTTACCCAAGGATGATTACCGAATATGCGGAACAAAATACTGCCCTCGAGATCATCATTTAGAGGTGTTGATGTACCGTGTGAATTAATACACTGAATATCAGTCGGAGATAGCGAGGCATCTTCAAGCGCCCCATAAATTGATTGAGATAATCCTGAACCATCCGGTGCCGGCGATGTGATATGATGTGCATCATTTGCTGAACCATATCCAGACAGCGTTGCATAAATTTTGGCTCCGCGCTCCAACGCACTTTTTTCATTTTCTAATACCATGACCGCTGCGCCTTCGGAGATGACAAAACCGTCCCTTTCTTTATCAAATGGTCTTGACGCGTGTAAAAGGTCGCTATTTTTTGAAAGTGCACCAATCTTCGTGAAAGAGGAAACAACAAGTGGTGTGATTGGAGCCTCACTGCCACCGGCAAGAACAATATCGCATTGCCCGCTTTGGATAAGACGTTTGGCTGTTCCTATCGCATCGGCACCCGATGAGCATGCCGTACCAGTCAGATATGTAGGACCGTGGATGCCAAGTTCAATAGCCATATTACCCGTTGCCATACTTCCCATTGTTGACAAGAGATAGAGAGATCCAATTGTTCCAACTCCTTCCAGAACGGCTCTTTTATTCAGTACTTCCAGTGAAGTTATGCCAGCGAGGGAGTTACCCAGCACGATACCTGTTTTCACATCTCTGCGAGACTGGTCTAAACCTGCATCTCCGAGAGCACTCTTGGCCGCGTATATGGCATATTGGATAAAGGGATCGCATCGCCAGATCAATGACTTACTCATATGCTGTTCAGGTACGAAATCCTGAATCCGGCATGACCAAGAGACTTCAAGATTACTCAGTCGGGGATCAGGTTTTGTCATCCCTTTCCCTTCAAGTAAGGTCAAACGACACTCTTCTGGTGTGTTACCGGCTGAGGAGATGATTCCTATGCCTGTAACCACTACTTTGTTTTTCATATTCATACGCCTTTTAACTCTACATGCTGTAGTCCTTTGACCCTTTCCATGATAGTTTGCAATGTATCGCTATTAACCAGAGCCAGTCGGCCTTCATCAATATTAAAAGTCCTTTCAATTTCAATCTGAAATTCTACTATGCATATAGAGTCAAGCCCCATATTCTCAAGAGATCTGTTGTCCTGAACATCACTTTCAGAAACACCAAATACATTTTTGAGTAAATCTTTTAATTTATTCATGTTAACCTCTCAGTTTTAGACTAATGGCTGCCAGCGTTTTTCCAGCTTGAATGACATCGACTTGAAAGGAATAAATGTCATCCTGGAATTCAACTCTTTTTATTACAACGAGTGCTGGGATATGAGTTTCAACGAAGCTAAAAAAATATCCTTTTAAGTTTACAGGAATAAATCTATCACTTTGTTCATTCATATAAAGCGACAGATAGCTATAACATATTTGTTTGGCTGCCTCCGTAAGATTCATACCAGTGATATGATCCTGCTCATGATCATTAATTGATTTATTGTTTGCATTTATATGAATTATTGCCTTAACATACGGTCCATTATCATTTAAATCTGCCAGAACTACATTTGCATGAGATGTGTAACAAACACTGGCAGGAGAAAGCGGTGCTATGACTCCAAACGTGTTGATAGCATCAGGAATCTTGCGTATTAGCTTATAACAATCACTGCTTATGTATCTTACATCTATTATAACTATACATATGACTGTCATGTTTATTTTGAAAATAATCTTGAATTTATTTTTGTTCGTTCGATTAACAGCCGAGTACTTTGAGTAAATGTCAGCTTTCAGCCTTTCTGCATCTCCAGTCTTTGTCGGATAATATTTCATTGACCAACTGTCTAGCAGAAACTTACTGTCCAGTGTTATACCAAATTTAGTATGTGACAAATATGTTTCAACCTGCCTTGCACATTCTAATAAAAAAATTGGGTTTATTCTGTTTGTACAAGCGAGAAAATCACAGTAAAAATGGTGATCTGTAATTAGTCTGAAATCGCACTGAAAATGGTTATCGGAAATTTTCGATATATTATTTATGAATATATCGTTTTCATTTTTCTTATGAGTGTATAATTTGGCATCTTTCATTTTTCACAGTACCCTCTAATTTCTGATCTTAGTAAACGCTTTTGGAAATTAAAGAAAACTGTCAATTCTGACAGGGGGGCATGCATAGGGTCATAAATCACATGCAACTGAGATGTAAGAATCTGACGTACCAAGTGTAAGCGATCAGTGAGTGCCGTATTGACGGCTATTTATTGGTGAGATCCACGTTCCATGGCAGCAGTTCGGCCACTT
>NZ_CBFFRL010000257.1:0-5442 GCF_965644215.1 Phytobacter sp. V69 | reverse complement strand
TCAGGCAACCGTCTGTGGTGTTTGCAGAGCTAAGATTGGCGGCTTAGCGTTGCACTTCGGAGTTGAATCCGCCATTATCTATTTCAGATGAGGAATTGAACCTAGCGTAGGTTATTAATTATTGTCTATGACGCAGATAGAATAACTTATGCAGCATGTATATATATTCATAAATTGCGTCATAACCATCTGATTTTTAATATATTTTCATGACACACTATGTATTACTATATTTTCAATAAGCTTTGCAGAACTTGATATATAAATCAGTGATAATTGTATTTTATATACAATAAATTGAGCACGAATCCGCCAGGGGGAATAATTCCCATAAAGCATGAAGGGATAATAGCAGCGATAGAATCAGATTAACAATCTATGCACGGTTAGATAATTAAAATGGGAAAAAACCAACAACGGTATTAAATACTGTGTCTTTATAAGAAAAACCAGCAGAACCCACTATTACGCGAGATCTGCTGGTGTGAGTGTGTCAATTTATGCCGCTGACGAGACAATCGTTGCGACGATGTCCTTAACAATTTTCCGTCCGTCGATGCGTATGCAAACATCCACATTCGGTGATGAATTCCGCAACGGTACGGTTTGTCCAACGGTCAGTGTACCTGCCGTTTCGATACCAATTGCCATTTCCTGGAACTCACCCACCGCCTTATTTGCGGTCACCGCAACCGCTAACGGATCGTAGAGGACGCAGCCTTCCGACCATTCAAACATCGGGGCGTCAAAATAGGTGGAGCAAACCGTTTTGAACAGAGCGACGAACTCACTGTGCTCATCAACCCCTTCGATGTCCTCGCGCGTCAGCACCAGGCCACAGTCGGCGTTAGTGACATCCAGACTCACCATGGTTAACGGGATCCCGGCGCTAAACACGATATCCGCCGCCATTGGGTCGAACCAGACGTTGCATTCAGCGACCGGCGTGATATTACCCCTTCCCCATGTTGAATTCATCCCCAGCGCGCCCGCCATCATCACCACGTCTTTGATAAGCGGAACGATATCCGGCGCTTTGAGGATGGCGAGGGCCAGATTGCTCTGCGCACCGATGCACACCATCGTGATCTCACCGGGATGTTTGCGCACCAGATCGATAATTAATTCACTGGCGTGCATCCCACAGTGGGACTCACTTTCCGGCGGCAGCGGAATCATCCCTTCGCGGCCACGAGCACCGGCATACTCCTTTTGCAGAAGCTCAGGCAGCTTGCCGCTAAGCGGCGTGCCCATGCCAATGGCCACCGGAATGTCGGTGCGCCCGGCCACCTGCAAAATGCGGGTGGCACAGCGCGCCCCCAGGGCCGGAGGGCAGTTACCGAAAACGGTGGTGATGCCCAGCAGCTGAATGCGCGGATCCCGTAACGCCAGCATGATCGCTATCGGATCGTCAGCATCCGTTCCGGGAATGCCAATGGCCGGGTCTGTATCAATGATGATTTTACGTTGCTCTGTCACGGTCATAACCTCTGTTAGAGTCCCATATCCAGCAGTTTTGGCAGATTGTCTTTGTCCAGACTCTCAAGACTGTTGCCATACAGCGTATGGTTTTTCGCGTCGACACGCATGTCGCCCATGCCGTCGATTTTGGTGTCGTCTTTGATCTCAGTACCGCTGGTCAACATCTTACCGATACGCACGAAAATCTCACCGGCGGTCATTGGGTTCCAGATATAGCCACCTTTGATATCGCCGCTACGCACCAGGGATGCAGCCTGGCCCGGGCTGTATGCGCCAACTACGCAGACATCATTGCTCTTATTACGTCTTGCCACCGCACGACCCGCACCCACCGGCCCCGGCGAACCAAACGCCATCACGCCTTTAAAGTCCGGGTATTTGGACATCAGCTCATTGGTGACGCGCATGGAATCATCCAGCGATTCACCGGTACCGTACAAATCACCCACCTGTTTCATGTTCGGGTAGTGTGCTTTCTGGTAATCAATGGCCGCTTTCGCCCATTCGCGGTGCAGCGGAATGGTCAGGCTGCCGACGATAACGGCATACTCACCTTTCTCTTTCATGCACTTGGCCATCAGTTCCATATGGCGAATACCGAAGGTTGAGGCATCGACCATTTCGAAATCCCAGTCGGCGTATTTCTGCGCCGGAGATTCATGCACCACCACTTTGATGCCCGCATCTTTCGCTTTTTTCAGCACCGGCTCAAGCACTGCCGGGTCGACCGGCACCACACCGATGATATCGACTTTCTGGGTGATCAGGTCTTCAATCGCTTTCACCTGCTGCGCCGGATCCTGCGATGTCGGGCCAACCTGCCAGGCATCGATGCCCTGCTTTTTAGCCTCTTTTTTAATGCCCTCTTCCATTGAGTTAAACCACGGCGTACCCCCTACCTTAACCACCACTCCCATGCGAACAGGATTGTCAGCGCAGGCATAGCCACTTACCGTAAGGGAAAGAATCAGAGCTGCTATCTTTTTCATATTTCTACACTCCACGTATTTAATCGGTAATTACAATTACTGCTCATTGGCTGACTCAATAGTTCTCACGTTGAGTTCAGGGTACTTCTGCATTCGATTGACCGCTTCCGAGTACAGGGGCATGGCATTTGCCGCCCCGGTACGCTCCACGCAGACCGAGGCATAGGCAGAGGCAAAGAGCGCCGCCTCCTGGATGCCATTTCCTGCGGCGAGCCGTGCGGCAAGCGCGCCATTGAATGCATCTCCGGCTCCGGTCGTATCCACCGGTTGTGCCGGAAAAACGGGAATATGAAAGAACTGGCCTGACGTTGAGAGCAGTGCGCCCTGAGTGCCAAGGGTGATGATCAGCTGCTTAACGCCCTTCTGGTGCAGAATGCCCGCCGCCTCGATGGCGGAGGCAAAATCGGTGACCGTTTTGCCGCTCAGCTGCGACGCCTCGGTACTGTTAGGGGTCAGCAGATCGATACAGCCTAAAACCTCATTGCCAATCTTCTGCACTGGCGCGGGGTTAAGAATGATAAAAACGCCCGCCTGTCTGGCGTTTTTGATCATCTTTTCGATGGCGCTGAAATTGTTCTCCAGCTGCAACAGAAAGATATCTGCG
The DNA here is from genome assembly GCF_965644215.1 of Phytobacter sp. V69. Lineage (NCBI taxonomy): Bacteria > Pseudomonadati > Pseudomonadota > Gammaproteobacteria > Enterobacterales > Enterobacteriaceae > Phytobacter > Phytobacter sp. V69. The sequence goes on along the minus strand of NZ_CBFFRL010000257.1, from coordinate 2,367 downwards.
GCGGCCACCGTCTGCTGGCAACGGTTGACTTCGGCGGCGGTGACCGTCAGGTTCGCACCGGGATAGACAGCAATCATGTTCTCGGCTTCATCGCCTGCCACATAGATCATCGCATTGCCGGTTGGCTTCTCTTTGCAGGTCAGCAGCGTGATGGCATCAAATCCGGTCTTTTCCAGATGGTGACGGGCGAAAACACCAAAATCATCGTTGCCGACCTTGCCGATATAGTGAACTCGCGCCCCGGCGCGCAATGCCGCCGTCGCCTGGTTTGCCCCTTTCCCGCCCGGCCCCATCATGCTGCTGTCGGCCACCAGTGATTCACCCGGTTGCGGAAAGCGGCGCATTTTGGTGACGATATCGAGGTTAAAGGAGCCGAAAACACAGACTTTTCCTTTCATGCGCGTTCTCCAAAGCAGCGTTTGGCCGCAAGGCAAGCCCCCCGGCATCCCGTCAAATCGGTGGAATGGCTAACAACGATGGTGAGGTTATTTTTAGTCAGCGGCGGGCGCAGGTAGCGCCGGATCTGCCCACGCAGTTCTTCGATAGGGAAATCCGCCATGCTCAGTACGCCGCCGCCAAGAAACAGGTATTGCGGGTCGAGAATGTTCATCTCACCGGCAATGGATTTTGCCAGGCGGCTGACAAACGCCGCCAGGTCAGGATGCGCCCGGTGTACAGAAAACAGCTCGCCAATGTGGGTATCCGGGGCATTGATGCCCGCCCACTGTGTCAGCCAGTGACCGGATGTCAGCGTCTCGACGCACCCGGCGTTGCCGCAGGGGCACGACTCGATATTATCAGCCCAGGGAGCGTGACCGATTTCCCCTGAACCGCCGTTGGCACCGTGATAAAAACCGCCGTCAATCCAGATGCTGTTGCCCATCCCGGTCCCGAGATACAGCCCGACGGCAATCTTCGGCATCTCCGCCAGTTGCATCATGTCCCAGAGCATCAGGTGGTTGACGTCTTTGTCCATCGCCACCGGAATATTAACCATGTGGCTCAGGTTCGCAGCGGCGGGCGTGTTATCCAGCGCTTGAATAAACGGCAGCGACACCACCTGCTGGCGATCCTGGCTGAGGATGCCCGGTAATCCGAGCATGATGCCCGATACCGTTTTACCTGCGGTCATCGCCTTTACGATATCCGCCAGAGAAGACAATGGCTCAGGTTGTCCGGTCCAGCTGTGGGTGGCGATTTTATGAAAACCGGACCACTCTCCCACGTCGTCAAGAAACAGAAATCGGGTGCTGGTACCGCCAACATCAATACCAAGCCATAACTTACGCATAATGACTCCTTTGACTACCTTTCCGCCGGTGAATATGCCAGTCCTGCGCGCAGGAAATAAGAGCAGTGTGTAATACGCAATCACTGATAAATATCGACACTGTTGCGTTCTACTGTTATGTGTAATGCTTTGTTTTACTCGCATCTAACGTGCTGCGTTTTACGGCACGGGCCAGGGTATATTTGGATTTAAAGAATTTCAGACCCAACACAACAATTAATACCGCACCCCACATTGCCAGACTGAAATGCTGGCTAATATTCATCAGATTTAATCCGGTGGATAATATTTGCAGCGAGATAAGTGAAAGCACGACGCCTGTCACCCGGCCAAATCCACCATTCGGGTCGGTGCCACCGAGAATAATCGCCAGTACCGTCAGTAGCAGATACGAATCGCCGTACCCCATACGCGCCGAGTTAAAGCGCGCCATCATTACCAGCCCCGCCAGTACACACAGCAGGCTGGAGATGACATACACCAGGATCAGCAGGCGATGCGTGTTCACCCCGCTGAACCAGGTCGCGTTGATATTGCTGCCGCCCATATAGATGCATTTTCCGGCGCGGGTTTTCCCCAGAAACAGCGCCATCAGCGCCGCGGTGATCAGGAACAACCACAGGGGGATCGGCACACCGAAAAAGGTCTCAGAACCCAGCGCCCGCACCACGTCTGGCATACCACTGACCGCCGCACCGCGCGTCAACCAGATGCCAATGCCGTTGACAGTCATCATCGTGGCCAGGGTCACCAGAATCGGATGCGCCCCCACTTTTGGCACCATCAGCCCGGTAATCACACCGATAATGACCGCAATCACCACTGCCCCGGCGATGGCCGCCAGCAGCATCAGCAACTGCATGGCCGTTCCGCTTTCTGGCGGCAGGAAGCTAATCAAAAACCAGGCGATATACAGCGCCGTCAGGTTGGCCGTCGCAATAATGCACAAATTTAATCCACCGCTCAGAATGGCAATAAACATCGCCAGCGTCAGTAAGCCTAGGCTGTGTCCCTTAATCACCTGAGTTATAGTAACTGTCTTTTTCAACAACATATTGAACTATGGCTCGCTACGA
>NZ_CBFFRL010000256.1:0-5502 GCF_965644215.1 Phytobacter sp. V69 | reverse complement strand
TAAAGGCCAAATATTCACCAGTACAAAGTGATCGTATACGTTTTACAGAGAGATAATACAGCTCAGCTAAGGTAAGGCTAATACAGCTAAGGACTCCACTGAACCCCACCGATTAAATCGCACCTTCCTTAAGTCTCGCCCATACCATTGCGTCCCCTAGCTATACCCCTACCTTAACGCCGATTTTGGTGAAACATGCTGGTCACTTTTCGGATACACTGTGGCATCTATTCCTAAGACATCAGGCACATCATGACCGATTTAATCACCCGCCCGCGCCGCCTGCGCAAATCTGCCTCGCTCCGCGCCATGTTCGAAGAGACCACACTCAGCCTGAACGACCTGGTGCTGCCAATCTTCGTTGAAGAAGAGATCGACGACTACAAAGCCATCAGCGCCATGCCGGGCGTGATGCGTATTCCGGAAAAATACCTCGCCCGTGAAATCGAGCGCATTGCGAAGGCTGGTATTCGCTCCGTGATGACGTTTGGTATTTCTCATCACACCGATGCAACCGGTAGCGATGCCTGGCAGGAAAACGGTCTGGTGGCGCGGATGTCACGCATTGCCAAAGACGCGGTGCCGGAAATGATCGTCATGTCAGACACCTGTTTCTGTGAATACACCTCACATGGCCATTGCGGCGTACTTTGCGACCACGGTGTCGATAACGATGCAACGCTGATTAATCTCGGGAAACAGGCGGTGGTTGCTGCTGCGGCCGGTGCGGACTTTATCGCCCCTTCCGCAGCAATGGACGGCCAGGTGCAGGCGATTCGTCAGGCGCTGGATGCCGCGGGTTTTACCGACACCGCCATCATGTCCTATTCCACTAAATTTGCCTCGTCGTTCTACGGCCCGTTCCGTGAAGCCGCCGGTACCGCGCTGAAAGGCGATCGTAAAACCTACCAGATGAGCCCGATGAACCGCCGCGAAGCGATTCGCGAGTCGCTACTGGATGAAGCCCAGGGCGCAGACTGCCTGATGGTCAAACCGGCAGGCGCTTATCTTGATATCCTGCGCGATATCCGCGAGCGCACCACGTTGCCGCTGGGCGCTTACCAAGTAAGCGGCGAGTACGCGATGATCAAATTCGCCGCTCAGGCGGGTGCCATTGATGAAGATAAAGTCGTGCTGGAAAGCCTGGGTGCCATCAAACGCGCCGGTGCCGATTTGATCTTTAGCTACTTCGCGCTCGACCTCGCTGAACGTAAGATTTTGTAAGCCCCCAGGCCCGGCGCGCCTGCCGGGCCTGCTCCCCCTCCCTCCCCGCATTACCATTTATTCATAAAGCTGAAATGCAACTGTCATCCTGCACTTCTACTGTCATCGCAAGACGGCAGGAGGAGCCACCATGTTTAGTCTCGACAATGTACTCGATGACCTCTGGCCACAGGCCAAACCCGCACCCTGGCAAAAGAATCTGCTCAGACGTTTGTTATACGAAAAAGAGTTCCAGCGGTTCGCTGCAAACCATCCCCACCTGAAAGGGCTGGATATGGTGGAGCAGGTCCTGGAGTTCTTACAAATTCGCTGCACCATCCCCGCACACGATCTCGAACAAATCCCTGAACAAGGCCCCCTGGTCATTATCGCCAACCATCCGACAGGCACGCTGGACGGACTGGCGCTGATGTATGCGGTTTCCCGCGTACGTCGCGACGTCAAAGTCGTGACCAACCGCATGCTGAGCCATCTGGAACCCCTCAGCTCACTGTTTATCCCGGTGGATAATATAGGCGGTGGACGCACCCGCAAGGCCTCGCTGCAGAAGATGGAAGCCCAGCTGCAGAACGGCGGCGTGCTGATTTTCTTCCCGGCAGGGGAAGTATCACGCCTGACCCGCAAAGGCATTCGCGACGGCAAATGGCATCCTGGCTTTGTGAAGCTGGCGAAAAAATTCCGCACGCCGCTGCTGCCGATGTGGATCAACGCCCGTAACAGCCCATTGTTCTATGGTGCGGCATTGCTTTCCGATACGCTGCCCTTGCTACTGTTAGTGCAGCAGATGTTTCGCCGCAAGGGTACCCAGTTACCCATTACTATCGGCCAGCGCATTCCCTGGGATAGCTGGCAGCCACCTTCCCTCTCGGCACGTGATGTGGCAGATAAATGTGGCAAACATGTCCGTCAACTGGGCAAAAAAGTGCCAGGCGTCTTCAAAACCGAGTGCGCGATCGCGCGTCCGGAAGACCGGGCAACATTGCGTCGCGAGCTGAACAAGGCTGAGTGCCTTGGGCGTACCGCGGATGGCAAAATGATTTATCTCTGGGAGCGTAGAGATGAAGAAGATGTGCCACTGCTGCGTGAGTTAGGTCGCCTGCGCGAAATCGCCTTCCGCGCGGTCGGAGAGGGCAGCGGCAAACGTCGCGATACCGACAAATACGACGACGACTATCTGCATCTGATTTTGTGGGATGAAACCGATCTGGAGATTGTCGGCGCCTATCGCTTTATGCCGACGGCCCGTCAGGTGGAAGCGCGCGGCCCGGAAGGGCTATACAGCAATAGCCTGTTCCATTACGACCAGCGCATGTCTGAAGTGTTGCAGCACGGCATTGAACTGGGGCGCAGCTTTATTCAGCCGCGCTACTGGGGACGCCGCGGCCTCGACTATCTGTGGTCTGGCATTGGCGCGTATCTGGCACGTTATCCCCAGTACCGTTACCTGTTCGGCCCGGTGTCGATTTCCGGTGGCTTACCGCCAGCGGCACGAGATTTACTGGTGGCCTTCTATCGCCTGTGGTTCCCGGCAAACTGGCCGCTGGCAGAGTCTCGCCGCCCATGGCCCGCAACGCTTCCGGATGTGCTGGCACAGTTTACTGGTGAAGACTACACCGAAGATTTGACGCGCCTGAAATCGTTGCTGGGCAATCTTGGCTGCGGCATTCCGCCGCTCTACAAGCAATATTCTGAGTTGTGCGAACCCGGCGGCGTGCAGTTTATCGATTTTGGCTGCGACCCGGACTTCAACAACTGCGTGGACGGCCTGGTGCTCGTCGACTTAACGTATCTGAAAGCAAACCGCGACGATCGTTATATCGCCGCCCATCTGAACGACACGGCAGCCTGATTTCCCGCAAGGACTCGCAGATGGCCAGGGACGGCCTGAGATTGTGACCTTCCTTTCCCCTCCCGCAACGCTAAATATTGCAATTCTGTTACATCGGTTACATATCGTTGACCAGAGCATTGCCACCCCCAAACCAGACGGCATCATAAAGCTTTAGGCTGATGAGAGTGCGTTATGATTCGTGTGGTTTTGGTGGATGATCATGTGGTGGTGCGTTCAGGCTTCGCCCAGCTTCTCGGTCTTGAAGAGGATCTTAGCGTCGCAGGGCAATACAGTACCGCCGCCGACGCCTGGCCTGCGTTATTAAAAAGCGATGTGGATGTCGCCGTACTCGATGTCGCTATGCCGGATGAAAATGGCCTGAGCCTGCTGAAACGCCTGCGAACAGAGCGCCCTGAATTTCGCGCCATTATTCTGAGCATCTACGATACCCCCGCCTTTGTGCAAAGCGCGCTGGATGCGGGGGCCAGCGGCTATCTGACCAAACGCTGCGGCCCGGAAGAGCTGGTACGCGCCGTGCGCTCCGTCGGTCTTGGCGGCCATTACCTGTGTGCCGATGCGTTAAAAGCGCTGCGTGGTGGGATCGAGCCGGTCAAAGTGCTGGCCTCACTGACGCCACGCGAACGGGAAGTTTTTGATTTACTGGTGAAGGGTGACAGCGTCAAAGAGATCGCCTTCAAACTCGATCTCAGCCATAAAACCGTGCATGTTCATCGCGCCAATGTGCTGGGCAAACTGAACTGCGCCACCACCATCGAACTGGTCCATTTCGCGCTTAACCATAACCTGCTGGCGAGCCACTGATGTCGCGTTCGTTACGCCACTGGGTCATCTCGCTGTTTATTGTTCTGGCCTGGGGACCGGGCTGGCTGATGCTGTGGACGCTCAGTTTCTACCTGACCCATAACGGCCAGCAGGCGGTGCTGTTTCTGCCACACGGCGTGTTTCTGGCGCTATTGATTCTGCTCTCACGTCGTTTCTGGCCAGCATTATTGCTCCCCCAGATGGCACTGATTTTCTGGCTGCACAGGGAGCAACTCCTTAGTGGCTACACGATACTGGCCGCGCCCATCATCAGCCTGCTTCCGCCGCTGGTGACACAACATTTCTGGCACCGTTTTCCGCTCTACTGGCAGCGATTATCCCTGTTATTAACCGCCGTCACCGCCAGCGCGCTCTTGCACACCTTGCTGCTCGCCCCTTTTTTGCAAAGCACCATGCTGCTGGCGGGCCTGGCTTCGTTCACCGGCGGCGTGTTGCTGACGCCCTTTGTCTATCTCATTTTTGAATTCTTACGCCAACAGCACCGCCATCATCTGCTTGGCCTCGACACCATTGCCCCACCGCTACGCACCTCGCTTATCATCTGGTGCAGCCTGTTTTTTATTATCGGCATCGGCACGCAGATGGTGCTGTCACCGCAGATCGAACGCCTGCTGCTGATCGTAGTGTTTCTCCCCAACGTGGTAATGGCGTGGAAATTTGGCTGGCAGGGCGGCGTGTTATCGGGCCTGCTTGGCAGTATGTTGATCACCATCGCCCGCCAGGTGGGCGTTGGCTTTAGCGATCTGCTGGAACTGGAGATTTTCCTCGCAACGCAGGCGCTGCTGGGGATTGGCCTGGGTATCGCCATCAGCCGTCAGCAGCATCTGGCGCAAAACCTGCACCACTACCGCAGGCGGCTGGAGGCGGAATTACAGGCTCGCAGGGCGTTGACCGAGAAACTGATCCATACGGAAGAGGACACCCGCAAGAGCCTCGCCCGCGAGCTGCATGATGAAATAGGTCAGAACATTACCGCCATCCAAATCCAGTCACAGCTGGTGAAACGGGCAGGCGAAACAGACCAGGCGCTGGATGCCGCGAACCAAATCAACGAGCTCGCCAGACGCATCCATCACTCCACCCGGCAACTGTTGCGCCAGCTTCGCCCGCCAGTGCTGGATGAGCTCTCCCTGCAAGAAGCCCTGCACCATCTGGTTAACGAATTTGCCTTCGCCGAACGCGGTATTGCCTGCCATTTCGAGTATCGGCTAAGTGCCCCGCCCACCAGCGAAACCCTGGTTTTCACCCTCTATCGCCTGCTGCAAGAGCTACTCAACAACGTCTGCAAACACGCCTGTGCCAGCGACGTACGCATCATACTGAGTGAGCAAAACGGCCTCCTGCGTCTTGAAGTGCATGATAACGGCCTCGGAATCGCCGCCGAGAAAATGCCGGGCTTTGGCATTCAGGGCATGCGGGAGCGCGTCCACGCACTCGGCGGCGAGCTGACGCTCGAATCCCGCCAGGGAACGCGCGTAACTGTTAACTTGCCCACAATTTTGCAACAAAACCCGCTCTGACCAGGAAAAAGTCTTAGATAGTGTCGTCACAAGATTTTAGCCCAGAGAGCGATGCATCTGATCTGGACGGCAGCGAGAAATGAG
>NZ_CBFFRL010000255.1:0-5511 GCF_965644215.1 Phytobacter sp. V69 | reverse complement strand
CGGCCTCATTTCTCGCTGCCGTCCAGATCAGATGCATCGCTCTCTGGGCTAAAATCTTGTGACGACACTATCTAGAAAGGTTTAAGTATGACGGCTGTCGCTTTTCGCGATGGGAGGGAAGTCAGGCAGGGAAAAGCAGGTGTCGCGTAGGCCCCAGAGAGTGGGCAAACGCGACCTGTTTTACACTCAGGACAGGAAATTCACGCCCTGTTTCAGCACGATATCGCAGGCTTTGGTTTTTACTTTCTCCGCCAGCGGCGTGCTGCCAATGTTGTTCAAATTGAGCTGCTCGCCGTTTTTGGTGTTCAACATCCCCTGCAGGCCTTCGAGATAGTTGGTGTCTTTCTGCTGTTCTGTCTGAGTGTTCAGACCGAGTTTGTCCAGCACCTGATTTTTAATGTTATCCGTGTTGGTCAGCGAGGCGAGTTTGTTTTTTGCGCAGTAAGACATTACGCCTGCTGCATTATTCATGGTGCTGGAGCTTAGCGGCTGGTTGCCGCCATTGAGCAGGCCCGTCAGCGTTGACAGAGACAGACCGCCCTGCTGGCTGGTGCCGGAATTGTTATTACTCTGCTGGCTGAGCTGATTGGCGGCGCTGGAAAGGCTATCCTGCCAGGAGGCAGCGTAGCTTGCGCTGGCGAAGAGTGCGCCGCCAGCGAAGGCGACGCAGAGAAGATGTTTAGCAAAGGACATGGTGTAACCCTGAATGTGGCCTGAAAGCGCACAGTATACACCTGGCATCGTTAGCATTCAGGAGAGGAAAATTCTCAATACTCTTTGCCGGTAACGCGGCTACGGTAACTGTCCCAGTTAAAAATGACCCACAGACTGTTGCCCAGTCGCATCCTGTCCATGACGCGTTCGCCCACTAACTTGTTCATCTCATCCAGATTGCTGTTGGTGAGCATACCCGTTGGGCGTTTTGAGGACGAACGGCGATCGACAATCTGGTTAATGATCACTTTTTCGTAGCGTGATTCGGTCTGCATGCCGATCTCGTCGATCACCAGCAGATCCACGCTGCTCAGATCGTTAAGCAACTGCTCTTCGCTGCTTTCACGGTTGCCAAAGGTCTCTTTCATGGCGGACATGATGTCGGCGACGGTGATGATCAGGACGGATTTTCCGTGCAGCAACAGTTCATTGCAGATGGCTGCTGCCAGATGGTTTTTGCCGGTTCCCGGTTTGCCAGAGAAGATAAAACTGGCGATATTGCCATCAAATTCAGCCACATACTGTCGCGCCTGACTGAGTGCACGCATCTGGCCTTCGCATTCGACTTTGTAATTATCGAAAGAGCAGTTCTGGTGAAGCGGACGAATGCCGGAACGGTTAAACGTGCGCTGCATTTTCATCGCCCGATTTTCGCGAGCGAGCGCGGCGGCGTGGATCTTACCCTGTTCTTTTTGCCAGGCCATGAGTTCTTCGCCGCTCTTAAAGGCGGGCTGCGTGTTGGCAGGCATCATCCGTTGCAGACGTTTCATCAGTTCGCCGACGTTTTTCATCGTTATCCTCTAAAACCTGGTGGAATTTGACTGTCAGGCTGGGAAATCGCGTTAATGTCGCGTTTCGCCACGCCGCCCTGACTGGCACGATTTATCTGCAGGCTGCGCGCCAGTTTTTGTTGCCACTGCACGTGGTGGAACACTTTCCCTTCGGCCTGCCAGTAGGCAACAAAGGCCACCAGCTCTTCCGGCGCGACGGGTTGTGCGAGGGCGATACCCCACAGTGCCGCAAGGCGCTGAAAATCGGCATCCGGCTGCCAGCCTACGTACATTGCAAATTTTCCCATTGGGATATTCACCGGCGCGGCGGTGGGTTCTTCATAGAACTGGTTATCCAGCGTGATATCGCTGGCCGGACGCGCCAGACGGGCTTCCAGCGCCAGCAATTCCGCGAGGCGTGTGGGCGTAATAGCGTAAAACGCCGGGCTGTTATTGGCAAAAACAGCGACCGCGCCCCCTTCTGTTCGCGCCAGAACGCCGTCGTGATCGCGCATAAAATCATCAATGCCGATAACCGTGGAAGTCAGAATTCTGGAAGACATAGCGCGTTCTCAAACAGGGCAAAAACAGGAAGACATTCTGCGACGATTTTCGCAGACATAATGACACATAGTAACACAGTGGAGGCAAAGGGGAGCAGAGACGAAAAAGCCGGATTTCCCGGCTGTGTGTTTTCCCAATGGTGTTGGCTGCTGGATCTTTGGCTAATACCCGTCCGGCTTAGTATTACGCGATGATATTTAACGTTACATCGACATTGCCACGAGTGGCGTTGGAATAAGGGCAGACAATATGTGCAGCATCGACCAGTTTCTTCGCTTCTGCGGCATCCATCCCTTCCAGGTGGATATTGAGTTTAACCTCAATCCCAAACCCGGTCGGTAGCGGGCCGATACCCACTTCTGCTTCGATAAAAGCGTCTTTCGCGATGGTGATTTTGTCGCGACCGGAGACGAACTTCATAGCACCCAGGAAGCAGGCTGAATATCCTGCGGCAAACAGCTGCTCCGGGTTGGTGACTTCACCGCCAGCGCCACCCATCTCTTTTGGCAAACCCAGTTTGACGTCCAGTACGCCGTCAGAAGAGGTTGCGCGACCTTCACGGCCACCGGTAGCTTTGGCTTTGGCGGTATAAACCACTTTTTCTAAAGACATAACAGGTTCCTTATCGTATTTATCGTTTGCTATAAAATAGCGCGCTATATATATGGTCGCATAAAACCGTCCACGGCCGGGCTTATGCTTGCTGAAATTGTTGGCGCAATGTTTCGAGCTGCTGCTTTAGCTCCATCAGGTGCTTGTGATCGCAATCGAACGAGCACATCACCGCATTCGGGATTGCTTTTGCCTGTTCCTGTAATTCCCGGCCTGCGTCGCTCAGGGTGATAACAACCTGGCGTTCATCCTGACGGGAACGTTGGCGAATAATAAACCCGGCGCTTTCCAGCCGCTTCAACAGCGGGGTCAGTGTTGCCGAATCGAGAAATAAGCGTTCGCCAATCTCCGACACCGTGATGTCATCTTGCTCCCACAACACCAGCATCACCAGGTATTGCGGGTAGGTCAGATTCATCGGCGTCAGTAACTGCCGATACAGCTTGTGCAGCGCCAGGTTTGTTGAGTACAACGCAAAACAAAACTGGTTATCTAACGCGAGCTGCGCATTCGCGGGCGGAGTTGATTTCGTTTTCATGGTTTTGAATATGTGTAGCGCACGATTTAATTGCAAGTTATTTTTTCACGGGCAAACATAACGCAAGACCACCTGCACGGCCATCTGACGATAATGCTCACGCTGCTGTTGCTGATCTTCATCCGCTTCAAAGAGCATGGAGAACGAATAGCTGTTCGCAACATAATGAAAACTAAAGCTACTGATCAGACGATGAAGGTCGCGCGCGCAGACGCTTTGATTGAATAACTGCTTGTGCTGGCCGCGACGCAAAATCTCTTCCAGCAGCGTCAGGGCGCTGAGATTGACATCACGCAGATAGGTCGACTGCTGAATGAAGCGCCCGCGCTGCATGTTCTCCATGTAGATGATACGAATAAAGTCCGTGTGATCGGCGTGGTAGTCGAAGTTGCTCTCCACCAGTTGTACCAGCGCTTCGACAGGCGGCAGGGTGGCGAGATTGAGGGATTTTTCGTTGGCGCGAATGGCGGCGTAAACATACTCGATAACCTGTAAGTACAGGTTTTCTTTGGTTTTATAGTGGTACACCACCATGCGCTTGGTGGTGCCTGCTTTTTCGGCGATTTGCTCCATGCGCGCGCCATTGAGGCCGTATTCCGCAAACAGGGTAATCGCGCTGAGGAAAATTTTGTCCTTCACCCGGGACTCATCAAAACTGTCCGGTGAATAAATGCCATGGTGTTCCACATCCGCTCCTCGTCAGCCACAATCGGTTCGGGGGATTATCACCATGGCAAAGAAATAACTCAAATTTCACACGCGTGGGCGTTTGCGATAAATCCACAGCCCTGGAATCGACAGGCCGATAGACAGCGCACCGACAATCGACGAGGCTTTAAGGAAATTGGTCAGCAGCAGGATCATCAGGTCTTCGTTATAGCCGAGATGGCAGATTTTCACGGCGGAGATCATCGCGGTATAGGCCGATATCCCCGGAAACATGGGGATCACCGCGGCAACTGTGAAGACTTTCGGGTGAGCGAGATACCAGCGCGACCAGCGAATCCCAATACTGCCGACCAGCATTGAGGCGATAAATGTCGACCACTCAATGTTGAAGCCCCAATAGACCATGGCGAAGCGCGTACCGTGGCCAATCGCGCCCAGCAGCGCACACCAGGGCAGGGCGCGATGCGGGACATTAAACACCATCGCAAACCCTACTGCCGGAATGGCAGCCAGCACCATATCCTGCATCAGATTAAGCAAAAACCAGATTACATCCATCCGCGCAGCCCCCACATGGTCATAGCCAATACCACACCAATGCAGGTGGCGAGTGTTAACAGGCTGGCGATAGCCCAGCGCGCAAGGCCTGTATTGATGTGGCCTTTAAACATATCAGCGACGGAGTTAATCAGCGGGAAGCCGGGTACCAGCAATAAGACGCTTGCAGCCATCGCGACCGTCGGGGTGTGCAGGAAAACCGGCATGGTGAGCATCAGCCCGGACACAGTAGTTGCCACGAACGCGGTGATGCAGAAATTGATTTGCGGGTGCATATGACGGTTCGCCAACAGCAGACGGACATACATCGCCACACTGCTGGCGCAGAAGGTGATAAACGCGCCATCCCAGCCGCCATTATTCAGCCGACAAAAGCAGGCGCAGGACAGGCCAACCATCAGCGTAACCAGCCAGCGCGGGTAACGCAGCGGTTTCACCTGCGAGAAGCGCTTTTCGACATCGTGAGCGTCCAACAGTCGGTGCTCCGCCATGATGACGATATGCTGTACTTCCGTCACCACATGCATATTGATGCCGTGATCGCTGTTTTTGCGGGTCGATGTCAGGCACTGACCCTCTTTAATGGTGGTCAGGACAATGGCGTTCGATGAGATGGAGCTTTCCACGCTATCCATGCCCAGCGCCAGTCCCAGACGTGTGGATAATTCTTCTACCAGTGCGCTTTCCGCACCGTGTTGCAATAAAAAAAGGCCGCACTGGATACACAGACGTGTAACGGCCCGTTGTGATGACTGGTCTTCTTGCATGATAGCCCTGGTAATGTTGCACAAGGTCCACAAGGCGTGGCACGAGAAGGTCATTTTTAGCACAGGAAGCCCGGTAGATGGCGCGGAGATAGATCAAGATTCGCGCAATAAATCACAAAATGGTGTGGTTTTACGGTGCTCTGGCAGGATTGTGCACCACTTTCCACAGGGTAAGAGAAACCTGCGTTGCGTGAGCGTGAAAAGGACAGATATATTCCTCTCATGTATTTCTTTTAAAGAAATATATGGCGGATTCAACTCCGAAGTGCAACGCTAAGCCGCCAATCTTAGCTCTGCAAACACCACAGACGGTTGCCTG
>NZ_CBFFRL010000254.1:0-5512 GCF_965644215.1 Phytobacter sp. V69 | reverse complement strand
AGCGGGCATCGTGAAAAGTCTATGTCAAAGAAAGGGTTATGTTCTCATAATTGACGATTAAATCGCACCTTCCTTAAATACCTGATTGATACTGGCTTCGCTCATGGTCTTACTTGGATCATTGCGGCCCGGAAACAGCAAAGGGAATTGTCCCGTCATTGCTCTGATCTTTTCGATAATGGCTAACGCTTGGGTAGATAGCGGGATGATATGAGGACGGCGCATTTTCATGCGTTCAGCAGAAATTTCCCATAGCGCTTTCTCGGAATCGATTTCCGACCATAAGGCACCACGCAATTCACCCGTTCTTAGGCCAGTAAGGATCAACAATCTCGCTGCCAACACCATCAATTCACTACCAGAGTAGCCAGCAAGGGCTTTAAAGAAGGCAGGAAGCTCTTCGGTGGTCAGGAACGGGTAATGTGTAGATTCATGCCCCTGCATGGCACTGGTGAGATCAGGAGCGGGATTATACTCGGCTCTGCCTGTCACGATGGCATAGCGAAACACTTCACCACATCGTTGGCGCACTTTCTTTGCTTTCTCTGTTGCACCTCTGGCTTCGATTTTTTTAAGCACATTAAGAAGCTCTAATGGCTTAATGTCCGCAACAGGCCGTTGACCAAGAAAAGGAAAAATATCTTTATTGAAAGCTTCGAGAATGTCAGAGGCATACCCAACTGACCATTTTTTCACTTTCATGCTGTGCCATTCGAGTGCAATTTGCTGAAAGGTGTTTTTGACCTGCGCTTCACGTTCAGCTTTATGTTCTTTCTTAAGCTCTAAAGGATCGATACCCCCAGCGATACCTTTTCGAGCTTCATCACGTTTTGCTCTGGCATCAGCCAAAGACACATCGGGATATACCCCCAGCGCCAATAACTTTTCCTTTCCATCGATACGATACTTTAAACGCCAGTAGCGTGACCCGTTAGTTTTAACCAATAAGTAGAGGCCACCACCATCAGCCATCTTGTAGGGTTTCTCTTTGGGCTTGGCAGTCTCGACCTGTCTGGCATTGAGCTTCATTTGGGGGTATCTCCTTTAGACCGAACAGCGAATACCCCCATTGATACCCCCAACTCACCGTAGATTTCTGTGAACGTGAGTAGACGAGCAGAGACAATAAGGGCCGTGAAACCGCGTATTATAAGGGTTTAAAGGGTATTTGAGTAGACTTAAGGAGACGTTAAAATAGGTAGGATGGTGCCGATAATAGGAGTCGAACCTACGACCTTCGCATTACGAATGCGCTGCTCTACCAACTGAGCTATATCGGCCCTGAAAGGACGGGATTCACGTCGGTGAACCACGGGGCAAAAGGTTAGATCTAACGAGGTGATGCGTCAATGCCCTTTGGAATCAAACGGCTACTTTTGCATCACCCCGTTGTTTTTTACGCACGAATCGTATCGTCGCCGAAACCGATCCATTTGTACGTCGTCAGCGCTTCAAGGCCCATCGGTCCGCGCGCATGCAGTTTTTGCGTGCTCACGGCCACTTCCGCGCCAAGGCCAAACTGGCCGCCATCGGTAAAGCGCGTGGAGGCGTTAACGTAAACGGCAGAAGAGTCTACCTCGTTCACGAAACGGTTCGCATTGCTGAGCGTGCGCGTCAGGATGGCGTCAGAGTGCTGCGTGCCATGCTCGCGGATATGGGCGATAGCATCGTCCAGGTCGGTAACGATTTTCACGTTTAAATCCAGCGACAGGAACTCATTGTCGTACTCTTCCGCTTTGACTGGTACAACCGCTGCCGGGCCGGATTGCAGCTCAGTCAGCGATTTCGCATCCGCATGCAATGTGACACCACTTTCCGCCATCTGCTTGCTCAATGCAGGCAGGAAAGTGCCCGCGATACCCTGATGAACCAGCAGCGTTTCGACGGTGTTGCAGGTACTCGGACGCTGGGTTTTCGCGTTCACGATAATGTTCAGCGCCGGTGCAAACTCGGCAGAATCATCAACGAAAATGTGGCAAACACCGATACCACCAGTGATCACCGGAATGGTGGACTGTTCGCGGCACAGCTTGTGCAGACCAGCGCCACCGCGCGGGATCAGCATGTCGATGTACTTATCCATCTTGAGCATGTCATTGACCAGCGCACGGTCCGGACTTTCAATCGCCTGTACCGCTCCGGCGGGTAATCCGCACTCTTCCAGCGCCTTCTGAATCACTTTTACGGTTGCCGCATTGGTGCGCCAGGTTTCTTTCCCGCCGCGCAGAATCGCTGCATTACCGGTTTTCAGGCACAGGGACGCCACATCAACGGTGACGTTAGGACGCGCTTCGTAAATCACACCGATGACACCAAGCGGCACGCGGCGACGCTCAATGCGCAGGCCACTGTCCAACAGGCCACCATCAATCACCTGCCCTACCGGGTCAGCCAGCTTACACACCTGGCGAACATCGTCCGCAATGGCTTTCAAACGCGCTGTCGTCAACGCAAGGCGATCGAGCAGCGCTTCGCTCAGGCCATTACTGCGCGCCTCTGCAACGTCCTGCTCGTTGGCGAGAATAATCTCTTTAGACTGTGCTTCCAGGTAATCGGCGATTTTTTCCAGCACACGATTTTTTTCGCGGCTGGAGAGCAATGCCAGCTTGTACGACGCTGCTTTAGCAGCGATGCCCATCTGTTCCAGCATACATCTGCTCCTTAGCGGATGATCATATCGTCGCGATGCACGGCGACCGGGCCATATTCATAGCCAAGAATGGAATCAATTTGCTGTGAATGGTGACCGGCAATGCGACGCAGCGCGTCACTGTTATAACGAGTAACGCCATGTGCAATATCGCGACCTTCAAGGTTGCGGATGCGGATCACCTCACCACGGGAAAAGTTGCCAGTCACGCTTTTAATCCCTTTTGGCAACAGCGAGCTTCCGCGCTCCAGAATCGCGGCTGTCGCCCCTTCGTCGACGGTGATTTCACCCGCCGGCGGTGCGCCAAAAATCCAGCGTTTGCGGTTTTCCAGCGGCGAGGCCTGCGCATGGAAAAGCGTCCCGACCGCCCCCCCAGCCATGACGTCGCCAATCACGCCCGGCCTGCTGCCTGCGGCAATGATGGTGTCGATACCTGCACGGCAGGCGACATCCGCAGCCTGCAATTTGGTTCCCATCCCACCGGTGCCCAGACCCGATACGCTGTCGCCCGCAATGGCGCGCAGCGCGTCATCAATACCGTACACATCTTTAATCAGTTCAGCGTCCGGATTGTTGCGCGGGTCAGCGGTGAAGAGACCTTGTTGATCGGTAAGAAGCAGAAGCTTGTCTGCGCCCGCCAGAATCGCGGCCAGCGCGGATAAATTGTCGTTGTCGCCAACTTTGATTTCCGCCGTTGCAACAGCGTCGTTCTCATTGATGACCGGCACAATATTGTTGTCGAGCAGCGCACGCAGGGTGTCGCGGGCGTTAAGGAAACGCTCCCGGTCTTCCATATCTGCGCGGGTTAACAGCATTTGCCCAACGTGGATGCCGTAAATCGAGAACAGCTGTTCCCACAGCTGAATCAGGCGACTTTGCCCGACCGCGGCCAGAAGTTGTTTCGACGCGATAGTGGCGGGCAACTCCGGGTAACCCAGGTGCTCACGCCCGGCAGCGATAGCGCCAGAAGTCACAATAACAATACGATGCCCTGCTGCATGCAGCTGTGCGCACTGGCGCACGAGTTCAACAATGTGGGCGCGGTTCAGGCGTCGAGATCCGCCCGTTAAAACACTGGTGCCGAGTTTCACTACCAGCGTCTGGCTGTCGCTCATGATTTCTGCCGTTTAACGTAGAAGAAAAAAAGGAAACAGCCTTTGTAACAGGATCAGCGGCAACTTCCAACTGTGAGTTTTAACAACATAAGAAAATCCTTGAGGGCAATCAGAAAACGTACTTACAAAACTTGACGTTTTTATGACAAAACATGTAGAACAAGATTCATAAAAAATAAATAAGAATTGTCATAAAACTTTAATTCGCAGACGTTACAACCCTACGTGAATTTTTCACGTGAGCGGCAACGTTCAGCGGAACTAAAGCGCGTTAATTACAAATAATCAGGAAACATAATGAAAAAAACTACTTTGGCATTAATGATGATCGGCCTTGGTGTAGTTTCTGCTTCTTCCAACGCTGCGGAAATCTATAACAAAAATGGTAACAAACTGGATCTGTACGGAAAAATCAAAGCTGAACACTATTTCAGCGATGATACCACTCAGGACGGTGACAAAACTTACGTTCGTCTGGGCTTCAAAGGCGAAACTCAGATCAACGATCAGCTGACCGGTTTCGGTCGCTGGGAATCTGAATTCTCCGGTAACAACGACGAAAGCAGCTCTACTCAGAAAACCCGTCTGGCATTCGCTGGCCTGAAAGCAAAAACCTACGGTTCTGTCGACTACGGTCGTAACCTGGGTATCCTGTACGATGCAGCGTCTGTAACCGATATGTTCCCTGAATTCGGTGGCGACTCTCTGACCCGTACCGATAACTTCATGACCAAACGTACCACTGGCGTGGCAACTTACCGTAACACCGATTTCTTCGGTGCGGTTGACGGTCTGAACCTGGGCCTGCAATACCAGGGTAAAAACGAATCTGGTCGTTCTGCTTCTAAACAGAATGGCGACGGCTTCGGCACCTCTCTGTCTTACAACTTCGGCGGCAGCCCGGTTACTCTGATTGCAGCTTACGCTAAATCAGACCGTACTGACCTGCAGAACACCCAGGCTCTGGGTAAAGGCGCTAACGCAGAAGCGTGGATCTCTGGCGTGAAATACGACGCTAACAACATCTACCTGGCGGCAATGTACAGCGTTGCGCAGAACATGACTCCGATTGGCAGCCGTGGTTTTGCTAACAAGTCTGAAAACTTCGAAGTTGTTGCTCAGTACCAGTTCGACTTCGGTCTGCGTCCGTCCATTGGTTACGTTCAGACCAAAGGTAAAGACCTGGAAAACGGTTGGGGTGATCAGGACCTGGTTAAATATGTTGACGTAGGGGCTACCTACTACTTCAACAAAAACTTCTCCGCTATGGTCGATTACAAAATCAACCAGCTGGATAAAGGCGACTTCGCAACTTACGTAGGTTCAAGCTACGTTACCGACGATATCGTTGCTGTTGGCGTGACTTACCAGTTCTAAGTCTTAACGCGTAAAAAACCACCTGCATAGCAGGTGGCATTGATAACGCCCCATAGGGGCGTACTCAGTCCAGACTCTGAGAGTCTTCCCTTCACACCTCTTTTAGTGGAAGTTGGCTCTCTTCAACTTCATGCTTTTCCTGATATTTCACGTACTTTCTTATCATTTCTTCATTTATACCTACGGTATCCACGCAGTAACCCCGTGCCCAAAAGTGATTTCCCCACAGCTTGTTCTTTCGCAGGTAGGGAAATTTACTGAACAACCTAAGCGCGAATTCAGATAATAAGTGAAACGCTCGGACATGATTGTGGAGAGTGTAGGAGGAAGGGTTAACTACCGATAAGTTATCCCGTTTTTCCTACCACAG
>NZ_CBFFRL010000253.1:0-5570 GCF_965644215.1 Phytobacter sp. V69 | reverse complement strand
CGTAGCGAGCCATAGTTCAATATGTTGTTGAAAAAGACAGTTACTATAACTCAGGTGATTAAGGGACACAGCCTAAACCCGACGCCGCCTGGCATGCCGATGAGGTTATCGACTATTTCGTCATGCGTTTTCGCTGGGGTGATTTCTATATTCTCTGTCCGGACAATGAGGTCACGCCGGAGATGGATAGCCGACGCATCGCCTGGGCTTATCTGGATATATTGCAAAATCGCCCGGCGCTCTCACGCTGGCATGAATCCTGGCAAGCGGATTTCGCCGCCTGGATGAAGAGTTAACGAGTACCGCGAAAGCGACGCCGGGCGAGGGCTCCCGGCGGATAACCGAGGCGCATCGTTGGGTTTATTGCGAAACTCACCATGCACGCCTGGCTGAATGAATCCGTTATCCCTTTTTGGCCCGCAGCGCAGCAACCGCCTGCACGCACTGCGCAACCACGTTATCGACATCATGATCGATATCTATGCGTATCACATCATCCTCTTCCTGTTCCGGGCGCTCCAGCGCCGCGAACTGGCTGTTGAGTAATTCGACCGGCATAAAATGCCCCTGCCGTTTAGCCATTCTCGCAAGGATGGTTTCGTAATCACCGTCCAGCCACAGAAAGCGTACATTCGGGCTGCCTTTGCGCAGAATATCCCGGTAGCGTTTTTTTAATGCTGAACAGACAATTAAGCCCGTTTCATTCTTTTTATACAAACTGTAAGACGCATCATTTAATCGTTCCAGCCACGGTAATCTGTCTTCATCGGTTAAAGGAATGCTGGCAGACATTTTATCGATATTCTTTGCCGGATGGAGATCGTCACCATCAATAAATTTTGCGCCTAATACGGCAGCGGTTTTGGCCCCAACCAATGATTTACCGCTACCTGATACCCCCATTAGAATATAACTCTCACCGCGCATTTAATTACCCCCCCCCCTGTCTCATCTTGATGACGCGGATATTACCGTGCTAATGACGGTGGGTTTATTTTTTTCTGCACATGTAAAGCAGAATTATAAAGTGCGTCACGTTATGCGTAACAATGCAGTGTAACAATTTTTGAGCGTGATGCGCGTCACAATTCAGGTCAGGAAAAACCGCTTAAATGCCCACCAGGCCACGTCCTGACCAGAGAGGAAATATGAAGATTAAAACCCAATCCTGCGTTGTAGCGGGAAAGCAAACTGTTGACGTTAGCGACCAGGAAATAGAATGGAATAATAAAGGTACATTGGTGCAAATAACCCGTGGGGGGATTTGTGGATCCGATTTGCATTATTATCAGGAAGGCAAAGTAG
This sequence comes from Phytobacter sp. V69, assembly GCF_965644215.1. Classification (NCBI taxonomy): domain Bacteria; kingdom Pseudomonadati; phylum Pseudomonadota; class Gammaproteobacteria; order Enterobacterales; family Enterobacteriaceae; genus Phytobacter; species Phytobacter sp. V69. The sequence goes on along the minus strand of NZ_CBFFRL010000253.1, from coordinate 4,265 downwards.
GGAATTTTTCTGTAAAAGCGCCCATGGTGTTAGGCCATGAAGTGATTGGTAATATTGTTCATACAGATTCAGAAAAAATACAAGAAGGGCAAACCGTTGCGATAAATCCATCAAAACCATGTGGCCATTGTAAATATTGTCTGGCGAAAGAAGAAAACCAGTGTACGGAAATGCGTTTCTTTGGCAGCGCCATGTATTTCCCGCATGTTGATGGCGGATTTACCCGTTTTAAAGTCGTGGATACCGCGCAGTGTATTCCTTTTTCCGGAAATGCCGATGCCAAAACGATGGCCTTTGCTGAGCCGCTGGCGGTTGCCATCCATGCGGCGCATCAGGCGGGTGATTTACAGGGTAAACGCGTCTTTATCTCCGGCGTTGGCCCTATTGGCTGCCTGATTGTTAGCGCGGTGAAAACGCTGGGTGCCGCCGAAATTGTCTGTGCAGATATCAGCCTACGCTCCCTTGAACTGGCGAAAAAAATGGGAGCCGACACGCTGCTCGACCCCGGTAGCGCAGACCTGACGCCATGGAAAGCTGAAAAAGGCTATTTCGATGTCAGCTTCGAGGTGTCCGGCCATCCGACCTCCATCACGACCTGCCTTGAAGTGACGCGCGCCAAAGGGGCGATGGTTCAGGTGGGCATGGGCGGCGCGGTGCCGGATTTCCCGATGATGATGCTGATCGCCAAAGAGATTGCGCTCAAAGGCTCTTTCCGCTTCACCACCGAGTTCAATACCGCGGTCTCCTGGCTGGCGACTGGCGTGGTTGATCCGCTGCCGTTACTGAGCGGCGAATACCCCTTTACCGAGCTTGAGCAGGCGCTGAAATTCGCCGGTGATAAAACCCGGGCGGCCAAAGTTCAACTCGTTTTTTAATGCATCGTGATAAGGAATAAGACCATGAATGACCTTTTTTCACTGGCGGGCAAAAATGTGCTCATTACCGGTTCCGCGCAGGGTATTGGTTACTTATTAGCAACGGGCCTCGGGAAATACGGCGCGCAAATTATCGTTAATGATATCAATCAGGAGCGTGCCGATGCCGCCGTCGCCAAATTGCATGCGGCGGATATTCGCGCTGTCGCCGCGCCGTTTAATGTCACCCAAAAAGCGGAAATCGATGCTGCCGTTGCCCGTATCGAAGAGCAAACCGGGCCGATTGATGTGCTGGTGAACAATGCCGGGATTCAGCGCCGCCACCCGTTTAATGAATTCCCGGAACAAGAGTGGAATGACGTGATTGCGGTTAACCAGACGGCGGTTTTCCTGGTATCGCAGGCGGTGACGCGCCGCATGGTGGAACGTAAAGCCGGGAAAGTGATCAACATCTGTTCCATGCAGAGCGAGCTGGGCCGCGACACCATCACCCCCTATGCCGCCTCTAAAGGTGCGGTCAAAATGCTGACCCGTGGGATGTGCGTCGAACTGGCACGATACAATATTCAGGTCAATGGCATCGCCCCGGGTTACTTCAAAACCGAGATGACCAAAGCGCTGGTGGAAGATGAAGCGTTCACCGGCTGGCTGTGCAAACGCACCCCTGCAGCGCGCTGGGGCAACCCGGAAGAGTTGATTGGTGCGGCGGTGTTCCTCTCCTCTAAAGCCTCCGATTTTGTTAACGGCCATCTCCTGTTCGTTGACGGCGGCATGCTGGTCGCTGTGTGACCCATTAGCACTAAGATGCAGCGCTGCGGCGCTGCTGGTTCGGCACATAACAAGAGATACGATTATGCCATTACTGATTATCGCGGCAGGTGTAGCGCTGCTGCTGGTCTTAATGATTGGTTTTAAAGTTAACGGGTTTATCGCCTTGGTGCTGGTTGCCGCCGTCGTGGGATTTGCCGAAGGAATGGATGCGCAGGCTGTGTTGCACTCTATTCAGGGAGGGATTGGCGGAACGTTAGGCGGCCTGGCGATGATTCTCGGCTTTGGCGCCATGCTGGGGAAACTGATTTCTGATACCGGGGCCGCGCAGCGTATCGCCACGACGCTTATTGCGACATTCGGAAAAGAACGGGTGCAATGGGCGCTGGTGATCACCGGGCTGGTGGTCGGGCTGGCCATGTTCTTCGAAGTAGGCTTTGTCCTGCTGTTGCCGCTGGTGTTCACCGTGGTCGCCTCATCCGGCCTGCCGCTGCTGTATGTCGGCGTACCGATGGTGACCGCGCTGTCCGTGACGCACTGCTTTTTGCCGCCGCATCCGGGACCGACCGCTATCGCCACCATTTTTGAAGCCAATCTGGGAACAACCCTGCTGTATGGCATGATCATTACTATTCCGACTGTTATCGTCGCCGGGCCGCTGTTTTCTAAACTGCTGACGCGCTTTGAGAAAGCGCCGCCGGAAGGGTTATTCAACCCGCATATCTTTGCCGACCATGAAATGCCGGGCTTCTGGAACAGTATTTTTGCCGCGGTGATGCCGGTTATCCTGATGGCTATCGCGGCGGTGTGTGAAATCACCCTGCCGAAAGGCAACGGCGTGCGGGTCTTCTTTGAATTTGTCGGTAACCCGGCCGTAGCGCTGTTTATTGCCATCGTGATCGCCGTTTTCACCCTTGGGCTGCGCAATGGGCGTAACCTCGAAAAGGTGATGGAGATGGTGGGGGCGTCCATCGGTGCTATCGCCATGATTGTCTTCATTATTGCGGGCGGTGGTGCGTTCAAACAGGTGCTGGTGGATAGCGGCGTTGGCAAATACATCTCACAGCTGATGACCGGTACGACTCTGTCGCCGTTGCTGATGTGCTGGACCGTTGCCGCGGTACTGCGTATCGCGCTGGGCTCTGCCACCGTGGCGGCCATCACCACGGCGGGTGTAGTGCTACCGATTATCAACGTTACGCATGCCGATCCGGCGCTGATGGTGCTGGCAACAGGGGCGGGCAGCGTAATTGCGTCACACGTCAACGATCCAGGATTCTGGCTGTTCAAAGGCTACTTTAATCTCAGCGTTGGTGAGACACTGCGCACATGGACAGTAATGGAAACGCTAATTTCGGTCATGGGCCTGCTGGGCGTGCTGATCCTTAACGCTATCCTGCATTGATCGCATGTCGAAATGATGGAATTCACAGGGGAAGTAGCCTAACTGCTTCCCCTGTGGAGGAGAGACGATGAGAAACCACCGAATTTCGCTACAGGATATCGCGACGCTGGCGGGGGTCACCAAAATGACCGTCAGCCGTTATATCCGCTCGCCTAAAACCGTGGCGAAGGCAACCGGTGAGCGCATCGCGATGATCATGGAAGAGATCAACTATGTGCCCAACCGCGCGCCGGGCATGTTGCTCAACGCGCAAAGCTACACGCTGGGCGTGCTGATTCCCTCCTTCCAGAACCAGCTGTTTGCCGACATTCTTGCGGGCATTGAATCCGTGACGTCTGACCATAATTATCAAACACTTATCGCGAATTATAACTACAACAAGGAGTCCGAAGAGGAGTCGATCATCAACCTGCTTTCCTACAATATCGACGGCATTATCCTTTCCGAAAAACACCATACGGTGCGCACCGTTAAGTTTCTGCGCTCTGCCAAAATCCCAATTGTGGAATTGATGGATGTGAAGGGCGGCAAAATGGATATGGAGGTAGGGTTTAACAACCGCCAGGCCGCGTTTGATATGGTCACAACCATGCTGGCGAAACGGCAGCGGCGCAAAATTATCTATCTCGGCTCCAAAGACGATATGCGTGATGAACAGCGGTTCTGTGGCTACTGCGATGCCATGACGCAGCATCATCTGGAAGCCTGGCGCATCAATCCCCGCGCCAGTTCCTCTATCTATCTGGGGTCGCAGCTGATGAAAGAAGCCTTAACGACGTACCCGGATCTCGACGGCGTTTTTTGTACGAATGACGATATTGCCATGGGGGCGCTGCTGTATTGCCGCGAACACGATCTGTCTATTCCGGAGCAGATTTCGATCGCCGGTTTTCATGGCCTGGAAATGGGCAAACAGATGATCCCCAGCCTGGCGAGCGTGATCACGCCGCGTTTTGATATTGGCCGCATGGCGGCGCAGATGTTATTGAATAAGTTAAAAAATGACGTTCTCAATCACAACACGGTCGATTTGGGTTATCAAATCTACCAGGGTAAAACTCTGTAACCTTTCTCTGAACCCGCGCCACGCCGTAATTCCTTCAATTCCCTGTAAGAAAAATTTAATTCGTCTTTACGGTGAAGCGCGAATTCAGATAATAAGTGCAACGCTCGGACATGATTGTGGAGAGTGTAGGAGGAAGGGTTAACTACCGATA
>NZ_CBFFRL010000252.1:0-5589 GCF_965644215.1 Phytobacter sp. V69 | reverse complement strand
TGTCCGTCTGTACAGGTGGGCGTCTAAGTTACCAGTACTGGCTTAATGGCTACATACGGCGCTGGCTTTACGCTTACTACCAAGTCACTGCTACTGCTTACCATTTCTGGTGTTTGTCAGTAGTTCTAAACTAGTTATGCCTGTTATATAGTCATAACCACTTGATCTTTTTTGCTTTAAGAATAGTAGCCTAGAGCTCCCTCTGATACAGAAGAAACTCTATTTGTTAAAAATTATTATGACTGGCGAACTTAATCCAGCTCAGCTTATTCCAGCGATTTTAAGCTCACATCAATTAGTAGGCTTCTAAAACCAATGCCACCTTAGTAAAACCTGATGAGTCAGACCGGGATGCTCTTTTTGCTAGTCAGAATGTATGGTGGCACATAAGTTTCACGGCACGTATCCAGATAATCCGACCACCACTGCATCATAGCTTTTCGGGCATCGAGGTATTCTGCTTTGTGGATGTAAGCCGCTCGAACGCTGTTGCGTTCCTGATGGCTCATTTGACGCTCAACGGCATCCTGTGACCATAGACCCGATTCCATCAGGGCACTACAGGCCATTGCCCGGAATCCGTGTCCGCAGATTTCATCTTTCGTGTCATAACCCATCAAGCGCAGCGCTTTATTGACCGTATTTTCGCACATTGGCTTATATGGATTATGATCACCTGGGAATATCAGTTCCTGATGTCCGGATATATCCCGTATCTGTTTCAGAATAGCGATGGACTGACGGGAGAGAGGAACGATATGTGGAGTGCGCATTTTCGCGCCACGCCCGGAATAACGCACACCGGGGATGGCTTCACGGGTAGCCGGAATCGTCCAGATTTTGTTTCTGAAATCGATCTCAGACCAACGGGCAAAGCGCAGTTCGCTGGAACGGATAAACAGGTGCAATGTTAGTGATACTGCCAGGCGGGTTAATTCTCGTCCTTGCTTGTAGTCTTTAATACGGGTTAACAGTTCTGGTAGTTGCTCCAACGGAAGGGCAGGATAGTGGCGTTTAACGGGCGGGGCGATTATACCGTCCAGATTGGCCGCCGGATTATGCTCTATCAACTCCTGATGCACGGCATGACGCATGATGTTGCACATATGCTGCCGAGTGCGTGCCGCTACTTCTAGCAAACCTTTTTTTTCAATTCCTTTCAGCAGGTCGATGAAATGGCGGGTTTTCAGTTCTGTGACTGGCAGGTGTCCAATTATCGGGAAGATATGATTGTTCATGCTGGCAAGCAGACGGGCGGCATGGTTCTCTGACCATGATCTGTTGCTTTTATGCCAGCTCAACGCGACAGACTTGAAGGTTTCTCTCGGTAAGACAGTGGCTCTTTCAGTGGAGCGCTGTTGTGCTGGGTTGATATTCTGCACCAGCAATTTACGAATGCCGTCACGCTGCTGACGAGCATCAGCCAGAGAAACATCAGGATAGGCACCTAAGCCGAGGCGGGATTCTTTTCTATTGATGCGATATTTGAGATACCAAAGACGTGAACCGCTAGGATTGACTAAAAGGTACAGACCATGAGAGTCGGAAACTTTGAAGGGTTTTGCGGATGGTTTTAAGTTGCGGATTTTTGAGTCGTTAAGAGACATTGGGGGTCACTCCGTCATCGAACCAACTTGACCCCAAATCTGACCACCAAATTCTCCCGATGCGGAGGGTAAACTGAAAATGCATCGGGAAGACTTTTCACGCTAACATATTGAATCTGAATCACATAAGGATTCACGAAGCGGCATGAAAACAAGAATTTGGCTCCTCTGACTGGACTCGAACCAGTGACATACGGATTAACAGTCCGCCGTTCTACCGACTGAACTACAGAGGAATCGGTGTGGAGTCGTATCTTAGCGGCGAAAAAACTTTTGTCAAACCTGATTTCCAACACTTTTGTGCAACTGCCGCAATTCACGGCAGTTTGCTGTAATTAACAACAATTTTTTGGAAATGCTTTGCAGGATCACGAAATCTCCCCCATCATTTGAAATGAAGTTTCATCTTTCTCTCTTTAAGGTCAATTTTGAACGTCGTCGCCCCGATACGCCAGGTCGTCATGCGCACGCCATGGTACGCCAAACGCAAGAGCTACAAAGTCCTGTTCTGGCGTGAAATCACGCCGCTCGCTGTCCCCATCTTCCTCGAAAACACCTGTGTCCTGTTAATGGGCGTGCTCAGTACCTTCCTTGTCAGCTGGCTCGGTAAAGAGGCCATGGCGGGCGTGGGGCTGGCCGACAGCTTTAACATGGTCGTCATGTCGTTTTTTGCCGCGATTGACCTCGGGACCACCGTTGTTGTGGCATTCAGCCTTGGCAAGCTCGATAAAAAGCGGGCGAGGGCGGCAGCGCGTCAGTCGCTGATGATCATGACCCTGTTCTCCATTTTACTGGCGGCGGTCATCCACTACTTCGGCGCGGAAATTATCGATTTTATCGCCGGGGCAGCCACGCCAGAGGTAAAAGCACTGGCGCTGACCTATCTGGAACTCACCGTACTCAGCTATCCGGCGGCGGCCATTGCGCTGATTGGTAGCGGAGCGCTGCGTGGAGCCGGGAACACTAAAATTCCGCTGCTGATTAACGGCGGGATGAACATCCTCAACATTATTATCAGTAGCGTGCTGATTTACGGTGCGTTCTCCTGGCCGGGGCTGGGTTTTGCCGGTGCCGGGCTGGGGCTGACCATTGCTCGCTACATCGGCGCGATTGCGATTGTCTGGGTGCTGATGATTGGCTTTAATCCGGCGCTGCGTATTCCGCTGAAAAGCTACTTCCAGCCGCTTAACTTCGCCATTATCTGGGAAGTGATGGGGATTGGGATCCCGGCGAGTATCGAGTCGGTGCTGTTTAACGGCGGGAAACTGCTCACACAAATGTTTGTCGCCGGAATGGGGACCAACGTTATCGCCGGTAACTTTATTGCCTTCTCGGTGGCGGCGCTGATTAACCTGCCGGGTAACGCCCTGGGCTCGGCATCTACTATTATTACCGGCAAACGGCTGGGAAAAGGGCAGCGCAGTCAGGCCGAGCGACAGCTGCGCCACGTGTTCTGGCTGGCGACTATCGTGCTGACCTTGATCGCGTGGGGCACGGCACCTTTTGCCGGGCTGTTAGCGTCGTTCTACACCCATGAAGAAGACGTAAAAGAGGTGGTCAAGACGCTTCTTTGGCTGAACGCCGCGTTTATGCCGATTTGGGCTGCTTCCTGGGTGCTGCCAGCCGGACAGAAAGGCGCGCGTGATGCCCGTTTCGCCATGTGGGTATCGATGCTTGGTATGTGGGGCTGTCGCGTGGTGGCGGGCTATACGCTTGGGATTATGCTCGGAATGGGTGTGGTCGGCGTGTGGCTTGGGATGGTGCTCGACTGGGCGGTGCGCGGCGTGCTCTTCTACTGGCGTATGGTAAGCGGCCGCTGGCTGTGGAAATACCCGAAAGTCCCGCGAGATCACACGTAACCGCTTCATTTTCCCGCAGAGTGGAGAATAAATCGGCAAACGGACATTTTTGTGAAAACAGCCTTTGACAAGGGCAGGAGGCATCGTTAATATGCGCCTCGTTCACACGATTCCTCTGTAGTTCAGTCGGTAGAACGGCGGACTGTTAATCCGTATGTCACTGGTTCGAGTCCAGTCAGAGGAGCCAATTTAAAGAAGCCAGATGTCTACTGACGTCTGGTTTTTTGCTTTCTATCAATTGGTTAACCCTTCAAGCTTGTCTACACACGTCTATTAAAAAACACTCGAAGCTACACCCTTTTGCTGGTAAAAATGCTGGTAAAGCTGGTTCGATTTTCTTTTTACCAGCAATCAGGGGAAACCGTCATGCCGCTTACTGATACCAAAGTAAAAAATGCCAGACCTTCCGAAAAGTCGGTTAAGCTCACTGACGGGTTCGGCCTCTACCTCCTTGTACATCCCAACGGTTCAAAATACTGGCAGTTGGGTTATCGTTTCGAAGGCAAACAGAAGGTCTTTTCGATTGGTGTCTACCCTGCCGTTTCTCTTGCTGATGCAAGACAACGACGTGATGAAGCCAAAAAGCTGTTAGCGTCTGGCATTGATCCCAGCGCTAAAAAACAGGCTGACAACAAAACCACACTGGAAAAGCGTAACCATACCCGCGCTTTCAAAACGGTTGCCAAAAGCTGGTTTGCAACGAAAACAACATGGTCAGATGATTATCAACGTTCTGTCTGGACTCGTCTTGAAACTTGCCTGTTTCCTGATATCGGCAACAAAGATATCGGTGAGTTAGATACAGGTGATCTGTTGGTTCCAATCAAGAAGATTGAAACGCTCGGTTTCCTTGAAATCGCTATGCGGGTAAAACAGTACGCTACCGCTATCCTGCGATATGCTGTTCAGCAAAAGATCATCCGCTTCAATCCTGCCTATGATCTGGAAGGTGCTGTACAGAAACCCCAGACAGAGCATCGTCCTGCAATTGAACTGGAAGAAATACCCGCCCTTCTGGAACGCATTGAGGACTATCAGGGACGCAGCAGACTCACATTACTGGCGCTAAAACTCAACCTATTGACGTTTGTACGTTCCAGCGAACTCCGCTTTGCCCGTTGGTCAGAGATCGATTTTAAAAGTGCCTTGTGGGTTATCCCGGAACAACGTGAAGTTATAGAAAAGATAAAACATTCAGGACGTGGTGCCAAAATGCGCAGGAAGCATTACGTGCCACTGTGCAATCAGGCGCTGACAATTTTGGAAGAGCTAAGAAATCTCACCTATGACGTGAGCGGTGATAACGGTTTTATCTTTACGGGCTGTTATGACGCTATGAAGCCAATGAGTGAAAACACAATCAACAAGGCGCTACGTAAAATGGGCTATGACACCAAAACCGACTTGTGCGGTCATGGTTTCCGTACCCTCGCTTGTAGTGCTCTGATTGAATCAGGTATCTGGTCAGAGGATGTTGTTGAGCTTCAAATGAGCCATATGGAAAAGAATAACGTCCGGGCAGCTTATACACACAAAGCCAAACATCTGGAACAACGCCGTCTGATGCTGCAATGGTGGGCTGATTTTCTGGATGCTAACAAGGATTTAATGGTCAGGCCGTTTGAGTTTGCACAGAAGGGATAAATTGAACAGAGGCCGGGGACGGCCTCATATGCATTAGCTCAAACTTGATCTGACAGTTATTTTTAGTAGAACACGATAAAATCTGACAACAGGCTTGTTTGTAGAACCAACAATGGGAAAATAACGGTGAAAAAAACAGTCGAGATACTGCAATACACATTACACAAAGGCACCGGAGCCGCTTTCCACACCATCATGCAGGAAATTAGCGTTCCCCTTCATCAACGCCACGGGATCGATGTTGTTTCGTTTGGTAACTCCCTGCATGACCCGGATTGCTACTATCTGATTCGCGCCTTTGACAGCGCCAAAAGCATGGTTGCTGTTCTTGATGCCTTTTATGCAAGCTCTGACTGGCGCAGTGGCCCGCGCGAAGACATAATTCGTAGTATCGAAACCAGTATTAAGGAAGGTGCGATTTAATCGTCAATTATGAGAACATAACCCTTTCTTTGACATAGACTTTTCACGATGCCCGC
>NZ_CBFFRL010000251.1:0-5595 GCF_965644215.1 Phytobacter sp. V69 | reverse complement strand
AGTCATGATAATAGGGCCTTCTGATTAGAAGGCCCTATTATCAATGATTTTTATCCTCGTGACGACACTATCTAATACCTCAGCGCGATTAACGGGAAGAGGTACTCTCTTTTTGTAGCGCGGTTTCGACTTTAAACGGGTCGATGCCGCGTTTTTGCATCCGCCAGAAACGAATGATGTTCAGACCATTTACCACAAGGAAACTGCCCTCAATCAGGGTGCCGCCAATCGACCCCAGCCACAGGTTATGCGTGACCCAGCAGGCGGTTGAACACCACATAACGCAGCGCACGGACAGCCCTTTGCAGCGAAACAGCGCCCAGGTACTGGCGACCGTACCAATAATCGGCAGCAGCTCGACCGGGTGGTGCAATTTGATCAAACCAAAAAACAGCGTCAATACAATAAAGACCGCCATGACCCACAGCTTGCGGGTATGCATGGAGATAATGGTACGTACGGCGTTGAGTTCTGCGCTCATGCCGGCAGGCAGTGCGCCCATCAGAAAGAAATGCGCGCCGATCGTGGCGCTGTAGAGGGAAAGCTGGAGCTTGAAACGCTTTTCGTCGCGGTTAATGAACGTGGTAATGCCGATGATAAATGCAAGTACACCAACGCCCTGGGCTAACCAATACGCGCTCATGGAAGATCCTTGTTAATGACACAAAAAGAAACGACGCTTCATAATATGAAACGTCGTTTTTAAATTCTACTGCTGTGTTACCCAAAAGATGTCGTGCTACAGCCTGGCGGCAAGTCCGGGAATCCCCGGAAGCTTACATACGTAAGTAACCGGGGTGAGCGGACGTAGCCAACACCGCTGTAGCGCGAAAGATGAAGGGTAACTTATAACGTTACGCCGCTCTTGAAGATAGCCAGCTCGCGGAACTCGTTGCGTTCATTGCAGGTCTGCTTGCCGTTGGCAAAATCCACGATCGCATCCACAAACTCGCTCAGCAGCAGCGGCATGGTTTTACCATGAATAAGCTGGCCCGCGTCGAAATCGATCCAGTGTTTTTTCTTCGCCGCCAGTTCGCTGTTGGTCGCAATTTTTACTGTTGGAACAAAGCCGCCGTAAGGGGTGCCGCGGCCGGTACTGAACAGCACCATGTGGCAACCCGCCCCCGCCAGTGCGCTGGTGGCAACCGCATCGTTGCCCGGCGCGCTCAACAGGTTGAGACCGTGGGTTTTCAGGCGTTCGCCATAACGCAGCACGTCAACCACCTGGCTGGCACCCGCTTTTTGAGTACAGCCCAGTGATTTCTCTTCCAGCGTAGTGATACCGCCCGCTTTGTTACCCGGCGATGGGTTTTCGTAGATCGGCTGATTGTGCGCGATAAAGTACTGTTTGAAATCGTTCACCATGGTGACCGTCTTCTCAAAAGTCTCTTCGTCGCGGCAATGGCTCATCAGAATTTGTTCTGCACCAAACATTTCCGGCACTTCGGTCAATACCGTGGTGCCGCCGTTACCGATAATGTAGTCAGAGAAACGGCCCAGCATCGGGTTCGCAGTGATCCCGGAAAGGCCATCTGAACCACCACACTCCAGACCAAATTTCAGCTCGCCCAGTTTACCTGGCTCGCGCTTGTCGTGGCGCATGGCTTCGTACAATTCGTACAGATGCTCAATGCTCGCTTCCACTTCGTCGTCCTGGTGTTGGCAGATCATAAAGTGGACGCGGGACGGATCGTATTCGCCCAGCGTTTCGCGGAACGCATCCACCTGGTTGTTTTCGCAGCCCAGACCGATAACCAGCACCGCGCCCGCATTCGGGTGACGCACCATGTTTTGCAGCATGGTACGGGTGTTAATGTGGTCATCGCCCAACTGTGAGCAACCGTAGGTGTGGCTAAACAGGTGCACGCCGTCGATATCTTCGGCATTTTTCGTCTCTTTCAGAAAACGGGTCTGGATTTGACGGGCAATGCCGTTAACACAGCCCACCGTCGGCAGGATCCACAGTTCGTTGCGAACCCCAACCTCCCCGTTTGCACGGCGGTAGATCTGTACTTCACGATCGGCCGCCGGTGCATTTTCATCAACGAGATCAGGTTGATAGCTATACTCATCCAAATCGCTCAGATTGGTACGCGCATTGTGAGAATGGATATGTTCGCCTGCGGCGATATCCGTTGTCGCGTGGCCAATAGGCAGGCCATATTTCACGACGTTTTCACCTTGCGGGATGGCCTGCAGAGCAAATTTATGCCCGCGCACCACGGCCTGGCGAAGCAGAACCTCATGACCGTCAACAACAACTACTGTGCCTTCGGCGAGATCCGCCAGCGCTACCGCGACATTATCCAGCGAGTGGATCTTGATGTATTGCATATCAACCTCAAACGGCCTAGTTCAGTTCAATCGCGAAGTAATCACGCGCATTGTTAAAGCAGATATTTTTCACCATCTCGCCCAGCAGTTGGATATCTGCCGGTGCTTCGCCTGCATGTACCCAGCGGCCGATCATCTGGCACAGGATACGGCGGAAGTATTCGTGACGGGTGTAAGACAGGAAGCTGCGGCTGTCGGTCAACATGCCCACAAAGCGACTCAGCAGACCGAGCTGCGCCAGTTGGGTCATCTGACGTTCCATACCGTCTTTCTGGTCGTTGAACCACCAGCCGGAACCGAACTGCATCTTGCCTGGCATCCCTTCGCCCTGGAAGTTACCGATCATGGTGCCCAGCACTTCGTTATCGCGCGGGTTCAGGCAGTAAAGGATGGTTTTCGGCAGCAGATTTTCTTCATTCTGCTTGCTAAGTAATTTCGACAACTCTTCCGCAAGCGGACGGTCGTTGATGGAGTCAAAGCCCACATCCGGCCCGAGCAGGTTGAACTGACGCAGGTTGTTATTACGCAGCGCACCGATGTGGTACTGCTGTACCCAACCGCGACGGGCATATTCCGCGCCGAGGAACACCAGAAAGGCGGTTTTGAACTGCGCCACTTCATGCTGGCTTAAGTTTTCACCCGCAAGACGGCGTGCAAGGATGCTGTCGAGTTCGGCATCGCTGGCTTCGGCGAACAACACAACGTCAAGCGCGTGGTCCGATACCTTACAGCCATGTGCTTCAAAATGATCCAGGCGTTTCGCCAGAGCAGTTTGCAGATCCGTAAAGCGGCGGATATCAGTGTCAGACACTTCACCCAGCTTGCTCATGTAGTCGTTAAACGTGGCCAGTTCAATGTTGAACGCTTTGTCCGGGCGCCAGCTCGGCAGCACTTTGATGGAGAAGGTGGTGTCTTTAGCGACGGCAGCGTGATGCTCCAGAGAATCGATCGGATCGTCAGTGGTACCGACCATCTTCACATTCATCTGCTGCATGATTCCGCGGGCGGTGAATTTATCCTGCGCCAGCAGTTCGTTGCCCAGATTCCAGATTTCGTCCGCCGTGGACGGAGAAAGCAGCTTACCTGTAATACCAAATGGGCGACGAAGCTCTAAATGGGTCCAGTGGTATAACGGGTTACCGATCGTATGCGGTACGGTTGCGGCCCATGCGTCAAACTTCTCGCGGTCGCTCGCATCGCCTGTACACAGGCGTTCCGGCACACCATTGGTGCGCATTGCGCGCCATTTGTAGTGGTCACCTTTTAACCAGATGTCATACAGGTTTTTGAAGCGGTAGTTATCTGCGATCTGCTGTGGAGGCAGGTGGCAGTGGAAATCAAAAATCGGTTGGTCTTTCGCATAGTCGTGGTACAGGCGGCGTGCGAATTCGGTGTCTAGCAGAAAATCTTCGGTCATAAACGGGGTCATTATCGTCTTCCTCTCAACGAGTGCGTCTGATGCTTACCTTAATGCTGACAAAGTTATCACACCAATTTCTAGTAGCCGAAGACTTTTTCGTGAGTTAGATCAATAAACGATGACAAATATTTACAAGATTGCGCATAAAAATCACCGTCAGACCGCGCCAGGACTGGCCTTGTGCCGCAAAGTTAAAGACCACACAAAGAAAAACACTTTTGTGATGTCACTCACCTTTTAAAGTTGTATGACAAGTTATCTTTCTGCCGTCGAATACATAAGCCGACGGAATGCATTGTCGATGATTAATAAATCTTCGGCCCTTACGGTACGGATACCGAATTGAGCACGTTGAATAGCAAGGTTCGGGTTGTTCCGGTTTTTGCCGGTTACGCCCTCCGTTTCCACCTCCCGACCGCAACCGGCAGGTGACCGCGCTAGCGGGATTAACATAACGATGAGGTTTACATGCGTAAAATTAAAGGGTTACGTTGGTACATGATAGCGCTGGTGACGATAGGCACCGTGCTGGGTTACTTGACGCGTAACACGATTGCTGCGGCAGCGCCTACGCTGATGCAAGAGTTGAATATCTCCACACAGCAATACTCCTATATTATTGCAGCCTACTCGGCGGCTTATACCATCATGCAGCCTGTGGCTGGTTATGTACTGGATATCCTGGGCACCAAGGTCGGCTACGCAGTCTTCGCCGTGACCTGGGCCATCTTCTGTGGCGCAACGGCGCTGGCAGGAAGCTGGGGTGGTCTGGCGCTGGCGCGCGGTGCCGTTGGTGCGGCAGAAGCGGCAATGATTCCGGCAGGCCTGAAAGCAGCGTCTGAATGGTTCCCGGCGAAAGAACGTTCTATCGCAGTAGGCTACTTCAACGTCGGTTCTTCTATTGGTGCGATGATTGCACCGCCGCTGGTCGTGTGGGCAATCGTCATGCACAGCTGGCAGCTGGCGTTCATTATCTCTGGCGTACTGAGCTTTGCCTGGGCAATGGCATGGTTGATTTTCTACAAACACCCGCGCGATCAGAAAAAACTGACTGAAGAAGAACGCGAATACATCATTGGTGGTCAGGAAGCACAGCACCAGACCTTCAATGGCAAAAAAATGTCCGTCCTGCAAATCCTCGGCACCCGCCAGTTCTGGGGTATCGCACTGCCGCGTTTCCTGGCTGAACCAGCATGGGGTACCTTCAACGCCTGGATTCCGCTGTTCATGTTCAAAGTCTACGGCTTTAACCTGAAAGAAATCGCCATGTTCGCCTGGATGCCAATGCTGTTCGCTGACCTGGGTTGTATCATCGGTGGTTACCTGCCGCCGCTGTTCCAGCGCTGGTTCGGAGTGAACCTGATTGTTTCCCGTAAAATGGTTGTCACCATGGGTGCACTGCTGATGATCGGCCCAGGCATGATCGGCCTGTTCACCAGCCCGTATGTTGCAATCGGCCTGCTGTGTATTGGTGGTTTCGCTCACCAGTCTCTGTCCGGTGCACTGATTACCCTGTCTTCCGACGTGTTTGGTCGTAACGAAGTGGCAACTGCGAACGGTCTGACCGGTATGGCGGCATGGACAGCAAGTACCATGTTTGCTCTGGTGGTCGGTGCGTTGGCTGACACCATCGGCTTTAGCCCGCTGTTCGCCGTGCTGGCTCTGTTCGACCTGCTGGGTGCGTTACTTATCTGGACGGTGCTGAAAAGTAAATCCGCCGATGAATTAGCGAAGGAAAGTGGGGTCGGCGGTACCGCGACGCAAAGCTAGATAGTGTCGTCACGAGGATAAAAATCATTGATAATAGGGCCTTCTAATCAGAAGGCCCTATTATCATGACT
>NZ_CBFFRL010000250.1:0-5616 GCF_965644215.1 Phytobacter sp. V69 | reverse complement strand
AATTATCTTTCAATGGTCAAGCTGGGTTGCATCCGATTGTTTTACAAGAGGTTATGCAATTAAGGGACACAGCCTAGACGCGGCCCATTCTGTTACCGTCTGTTTCCTTCGGTTTTGCTCATGATAGATCGTTTTCAGCCTGTTTACATCGGTTACGTGTATAAAAAATCAGCCTGGCATTTCATACAGGCCTAAGCCCTCGAGTCCCAGTTGCCAGAGTTACCCCTGTCGCTGCCGTTTCCACAAATTCGCCCCACCAGCGCATTAGCACAATGCGTTTTTCAATGTAGTTGCTTCGGTTGTATGCTCGGCGAACCTCGTTCGTGTCCACGTGAGCAAGGGCCGCTTCTATCACGTCTGGCTCAAATCCTTCTTCATTGGCTGCGGTACTGAATATGGCGCGAAGGCCGTGAGAAACAAGCACGCCTTGATAGCCCATGCGTCGTAATGCTGCGTTCGCGCTCTGACTGCTCATTGGTAGGGTAGGGGTTTTAAAACTGGGGAATAGGTATTTGCGGTGTGCGCTGATTGGTTTCATCGCATCCAGCACAGCAAGCGCTTGTGTGCTTAATGGTATGATGTGATCCCGCCGCATCTTCATACGTCCTGCTGGTATCGTCCATGTGTTATCCGTTAGGTTAATTTCTTCCCATCGGGCTTCTGCGGCTTCGACCGGGCGCGTCACGGTTAGTAGCTGCCACTCGATCAACAGGCGGGTTTGTCGCTCGATGCTGGCGATGGATAGTGCCTGCATGAGTTCAGGCAGTTGCTCTGGCCGGATAGTCGGCATGTGCTTTTTGATAGGAGTAGGGAAGGCTTTGCGGACGTTCGCAGCGGTGTTGATTTCTATTAGTCCACTATTAGCCGCAAAATCCATTACCTCATTGATACGCTGTAACACTCGTTTCAGCGTTTCGAGATTTCCTCGCGCTTTGATTGGCTCAAGGATGATGACGAATTTACGCGCTGTCAGTTCATTGATGGGAGTGGTACCGATGCTCGGGAATACATACTTTTCAAGTGACCGCCATATGTCCTTTATGGTGTTAGCTGCCAGATTTTGGCTTTTCTTCATCTCGTACCAGTCTGCGGCCACTTTCTGAAAAGTGTTTCCCCGGCGTTGTTCTTCGGCCTCGCGCTTTTGCTGCTGGTTAGTTTGTGGGTCAACTCCCTGCGCAATAAGCGACCTGTATTCATCACGCCGTTTCCTGGCATCAGCAAGCGTAATATCTTCAAGCGCTCCGAAACTTACTAGGGTGCGTTTCTTGTCCGTGGGGCGATAGTAAGAGAAACGCCATATCTTTGAACCGCTGGGCTTAACGAGAAGATACAGGCCACTGCCATCTTGTAACGTGTACTCTTTTGCAGATGGTTTTGCAGCGCGGATCTCGGTGTTGGTCAGCGGGGTAGTTATACGTGCCATAGGGGATACCGGTTTTAGCTATACGATGCTTAGCTATCTGTCTGTCGTATATCTAACCGTATAACTAAAAAATCCGGCTGTAAACGGTCAATACCGATAATTGCAAACAACAAAAAACCCGCAGACTCAGTGAGAATGCGGGTTTTTGTGGGGTTTCCGTATGTATCCGATACATCCAGAATAATGATTTGGTCGGCACGAGAGGATTTGAACCTCCGACCCCTGACACCCCATGACAGTGCGCTACCAGGCTGCGCTACGTGCCGATTTGTGGCGGTAATACTACCCTTTTCACCGCTGATTGCAAGTGAGGGATAGCTAACTGATTCATAATTAATCAATCAGTTAGCGATAAAACGTTTTTCGTCGGTCAGGACCTGTAGCAGCAAACTGAGCTGCGGTTTCTGGTCATGAACCTTCTCACCCTGCGGATTCCAGGTCTGATAACTGCCGTTCTGATTCAGCACCAGCGTCATCTGTGGCGTGGTGATCGCCAGCGCATCGCCGCTTGCTGCGGTTACCCATGTATGGCGGCGCGTGGCGTTAAACAGATCCTGACCCTGTGAATACTCGTTTGCTGGCGTACTGACGTGCAGCAGGCGTTGCATCAGCGTTGTCATTACATCTTTATGGTCAGTCAGCTTATTAATGCGCTGTGCCGGCGTGCCCGGCCAGTGAATGACCAGCGGCACATGCAGATTATCGCGCGACCAGGCAAAGTCAGAGCTCGGTTTGTCGGCAGGCATACCGTGACCGGCGGTAATGATCACCACCGTATCATCCAGCTTGCCAGATTCACGCAGTGCGTCCAGCAGGCGACCAATCTGAGCATCCACATCGGTGACGGCGCGACCATAGCGACGCGCAAAATTCTGCTGATTGCTGTCCTGCAAACCGGTACCGTTTAACGCTACCCAGGAGAACCAGCGGTTATCGTCCTGGGCATAGTGGCCCAGCCAGTCGATCCACTGATCGGCAGTTTGTTCGTCCGTTTGTTTTTTCGCCGCAGGCAGCGAGAAATCAGAGAGCAACGCCTGACGATACAGCGCACTGCTGAACCCATCGGACGAGAACAGGCCTAGCTGATAACCTTGCTGATTCAGCGCAGAGATCAGGGCGGCAGGCACCCGCGCTGACAGTACACCGTCCATATAGCTCGGCGAGATACCGTAGAACAGACCAAAATAGCCGCTGTCCGCGTTATTGCCGGAGCTCATATGCTGCGTGAATGTCACGTTCTGTTCTGCAAATGCGGCCAACGCAGGCATCTGCTTCTCATAACGCGAGTAGTTCAGGCCATCAACGGTAATCAACAGAACGTTTTGTCCTGGCCCCATATCCAGATAGCGCAGATCGCTTAACGGGTACTGTACCGACACGGCTTCCGGGCTACCTTGCTCAATCAGGCGCCGCTGATAGTCCTGGGCATCCAGCAGACCATGTTTCTCGAGGAAACGGCGCGCCGTCATCGGATAAGAGAGCGGCAGGTTCGCACGCTGCATGGTAATGGGCCGATAGAAGTTCGCATCCGCCCAGATGTACATCACGTGGGTGGCAATAAAGGCAACGAAAAAGAAACCGGCTACTGGTTTAGCGAAACGCCGCCGCCGGGTCAGGCTGCGCAGCTTTTGCCAGCTCCAGGTGGCAAACAGCATCTCAACGAGCAGGATAACCGGCACGGCGATAAACATCAGCTGCCAGTCACGCGCGGTCTCATTCTGGTCGGGGTTGATAACCAATTCCCAGACGATAGGGTTGAGGTGCAGGTGGAAACGGGTAAAAACTTCGCTGTCGATAAGCAACAGCGTCATGCCCATGGTCGCCAGAATGACGGAAAGGGACCGCATCAGGCGCTGGGACACTACCACGAAGGTGAGGGGGAATAAAATCAGCAGATAGGTGGCGAACACCAGAAAGCTGAAATGACCGACCACGCTCAGGTAAGAGTAAATCCGCCCGGCAAGCGTTGTCGGCCAGTCGGCGACAAACAGATAGCGACTACCGATCACCATGGACAACAGCATGTTGAACAGGGCGAACCAGTGCCCCCAGCTTACCATCTGGGAGACTTTTTCACGGTAGGGCTGACGATGAGTCACCATAACTTGTCGCTGTTTACCTTAATGCGCTTTATCGTCATTGACGGACGACTGCAACGCCTGGGCGAAAGATTTTGCGATAGCCTGACGTTGAGCGGGGGCAATGCTGGTATTGATCAAGTTCGTGACCATGTTCCCTAAAACCATCAGGGAAAGGTCGGTCGGAGACTTGTGTTTTTCCAGCACGTTAGCCAGCTCACTCAGCAGTTGTTCAACGTGTTCATCACTGTAGCGGGAAATTTGTGGCATAAATCGAAATCAGTTATTCATAAAGGGCAACATATTACCGTAGCAACAGCTTTTTTTCTGCTTTTTTATCAGCAGTTGCACAGTTGCTTGCGTGGTGGTTGAATACCGCCCGGTCTAAAAGGAGAGTTTATCATGAGTCTGGACATCAACCAGATTGCCCTGCACCAGCTTATCAAGCGCGATGAGCAAAACCTTGAGCTGGTGCTGCGCGAATCTTTGC
This sequence comes from Phytobacter sp. V69, assembly GCF_965644215.1. Lineage (NCBI taxonomy): Bacteria > Pseudomonadati > Pseudomonadota > Gammaproteobacteria > Enterobacterales > Enterobacteriaceae > Phytobacter > Phytobacter sp. V69. The sequence continues at coordinate 1,625 of NZ_CBFFRL010000250.1, read as the reverse complement.
TGGAACCGACCGCTCCCGTTGAGGAGATGGTCGCCGAGTTACACCGGGTTTACAGCGCAAAAAGTAAAGCCTATGGCCTGTTTAACGACGACAGCGAACTGGCGCAGGCACTGCGCCTTCAGCGTCAGGGCGAGGAAGATTTTCTCGCGTTCAGCCGTGCGGCAACCGGGCGCTTACGTGATGAACTGGCGAAATATCCCTTTGCGGACGGCGGCATTGTGCTGTTCTGCCATTATCGCTACCTGGCGGTGGAATATATGCTGGTCGCCGTGCTGAACAACTTAAGCAGCATGCGTGTGAATGAACAGCTGGATATCAGCGCGACGCATTATCTCGACATTAACCATGCGGATATCGTGGCGCGCGTGGATTTAACCGAGTGGGAAACCAACCCGGAATCAACCCGCTACCTGACGTTCCTCCGGGGGCGTGTTGGCCGCAAAGTCTCCGACTTCTTTATGGATTTCCTCGGCGCAACCGAAGGGCTTAACGCGAAAGCGCAGAACCGCGGCCTGTTGCAGGCAGTGGATGACTTTACCGCGCAGGCACAGCTGGATAAATCAGAACGTCAGGATGTTCGCCAGCAGGTCTACACCTATTGCAATGAACAACTGCAGGCGGGCGAAGAGATTGAACTGGAATCGCTGTCGAAAGAGCTGGCGGGCGTCAGTGAAGTCAGCTTCCAGGACTTTACCGCAGAAAAAGGCTATGAGCTTGAAGAGAGCTTCCCGGCCGATCGCGGTACGCTGCGCCAGTTGACCAAATTTGCCGGCAGCGGCGGTGGCCTCACCATCAATTTTGATGCGATGTTACTCGGCGAGCGCATTTTCTGGGACCCGGCGACCGATACGCTGACCATTAAAGGCACGCCGCCAAACCTGCGCGATCAGTTGCAGCGTAGAACCGGCGGAAACTGACTGCGCGATGCGTAACGCAATACGCCAGAAGCCACCTGTCGACGTAGCCTTGCTGCGACAGGTGGCGCGTAAGCACCTGCTCGTATTTGTTCTGATTTTTGGCTTAGGCCTGCTGTTTAGCACGGTGTCGCTGCTTATCTTTGCTCGCAGCGACGGGCGTTTGATGCTGTGGATTTTCAGCGGTGTATTTCTGTGCGTGGGGCTTTTTCTCATCGGTTTTGCGTTCAAATCGACCCTGAGCAGCATCGGTTACTATTACCAGCAAGGGCAGCTGAAACGACACGGGCTAAACCTGAATGCGACGGTGGTGCGTAAAGCGCGAGCAGAGACGGATATTCAGCTCGAACTTGAGCGACATTCCCGCCATGAGCATATTGATGAGCTGGAGCTTAAAGTCTGGTTCGATTTTCAGTTTGACGGCCGTACGTGGCAGGGCGCAGATTTACTGAGCAACGAAAAGGTGTTTGATGCGTTAAGCGAGGGGCAACTTATCCCGATTCGCATTTTGCCGTGGACGCCAGATAACGCATCCATTCGTCAGCGAGCATTGCTGAACCAGCTCAAGCGTGATGATTTACGGACACAACCGGACGATCCGCGAACGGGCAAACCGCTAATTGAGTTTGATGAGACGTAAAAAACCACCTGCATAGCAGGTGGCATTGATAACGCCCCATAGGGGCGTACTCAGTCCAGACTCTGAGAGTC
>NZ_CBFFRL010000249.1:0-5629 GCF_965644215.1 Phytobacter sp. V69 | reverse complement strand
TTATCTTTCAATGGTCAAGCTGGGTTGCATCCGATTGTTTTACAAGAGGTTATGCAATTAAGGGACACAGCCTAATCTTTTCGCCAGGTTACGACTCGAAAACAATAAATCACCACACGCAATAATTCTCATACTGATCCTCTGGTTTATCCCTGGGACTTGCCTTTTTAATGGCAGGAATGATATCTCTGTAAAGCTAGAGTGGATTATTCTTATCCGTTATCAATAATTACTAATGGGAATATAGATTATCCCCAAAGTGATTTAAACTGGCGCGCGAAAAATAGACACCACGACATCAATAAACACACATAATTCCAAGGGAATTACCATGCTTAATTTTAAATCAGGGATTATCGCCACAGCGTTGCTGGGTGCATTCTTATTAACCGGTTGCGACGACAATAAAAAACTGCTGAAAGCGAGAAAGTGCTGCATGTCGGCACCTTTGGTGTAAATATCGGATTTTCCTACAAACAAAACGGCAAAGATTACGAAGGTTATGATATCGCGACCGTCAATGCGATTGCGAAAAAACTGGGTTACAGCCGTGTTGAATTAACCACTGCGGATATGACTGGCCTCTTCGGTATGCTGGTTGCGGGCAAAATCGACACCATCGCAAACCAGGTTGAAGCCAACGATAAACGCCGTGAGAAATATCAGTTCTCCCAGACCTATATTTATTCTGGCGCTCAGCTGGTGACCCGAAATAACGACGATTCTATTCATAATATCGACGATTTAAAGGGGAAACGTCTGGGTGTAGACGTTGGAAGCAGCAAAGAAAACTATTTACGTAAAAATTACCCTGACGCCGGTATCGATATTCATACCTACGATGAGCCAAGCGCCATTATTCAGGATGTCGCCCTCGGCCGTATTGATGCCTACATCATGGACCGCGCTGGCGCGCAGCTGCTGATCGATAACTCCCGTCTGCCGCTGAAAAAATCAGGCGATCCGGTTTACCGTTATCAGGAAGCGTTCCCGTTCGTGAAAAACGAGAAGGGCGATGCGCTGCGTAAAGAATTTGATGATGCGCTGACCGCGCTGAAAGCGGACGGCACGCTGACCAAACTGTCCGAGCAGTACCTGAAACAGGATGTCAGCAAGGAATAATTAGCAATGAATTTTAACCTGAGCTTTATGCTGGAAGCCTTTCCAACGCTGCTCAGTTACCTGCCGATGACGTTGTTCCTGGCGATGACCTCGATGGTTATCGCCTCGGTCATGGGGATGGTGCTGGCGTTGATTATTCGCAACCGCATCGCTGTTTTGACGCAGTTTGCCGAAATCTATATTTCGTTCTTCCGCTCCGTACCGACGCTGGTGACGCTGTTCATCTTCTACTTTGGTATCCCGCAGCTGTTCCCGGGTATCAGCATGATGAACGCCATTTCGGCCACCATTATCGCTCTGAGCTTCAAGACTGCCGCCAACCTCGCGGAAGAGTTCCGTGGGGCGATGAACTCGGTCGATAAAGGCCAGATTGAAGCCTGTCTGTCCGTGGGCCTGTCCCGCTGGCAGGGTTTCCGCCGTATCGTGCTGCCGCAGACGGTGCGCATTGCCGTGCCGGGTATGAGCAACTACCTGATTATGCTGATCAAAGAGTCTTCCCTGGCGTTTACCGTTGGCGTGACCGATATCTTTGCGCAGACCAAAATTCTTGCCAGTAACTCGTTTCGTTTTCTGGAAAGCTACCTGGCGGTAGCGCTGATCTACTGGGCTGTAACCATCCTGCTGACGCTGCTGCAAAAACGCATTGAGCACCGTCTGAACCGCCCGTACCGCTAAGGAGCCACGTTATGCTGAAAATCAGTCATTTGCATAAGTCATTCAATGGCAACCCGGTGCTGAAAGATATCTCTCTGGAGATTGAGCAGGGCAAAGTGGTGGCGATTATCGGGCCGTCCGGTTCAGGTAAATCGACGCTGTTGCGCTGTATTAATCTGCTGGAAAAACCGGAGCAGGGTACGCTGGAAATCGCCGGTACGGTTATTGATGCGCAAAAATTTACCCGCCAGCAAGAGACCGCGCTGCGTGCGCACACCGGGATGGTGTTCCAGCATTACAACCTGTTTAAGAACAAAACGGCGCTGGAGAACATTACCGAGGCGCTGATCATCGGTAAAAAAATCCCGAAGGCGCAGGCCAACGAAACCGGGATGGCGCTGCTGGAACGCGTCGGTCTGCGTGAAAAAGCGGACAGCTATCCGGCGATGTTATCCGGCGGCCAGCAGCAGCGCGTGGCTATTGCCCGCGCGCTGGCGGTAAAACCGAAAGTGATTTTGTTCGATGAACCGACCTCAGCGCTGGATCCTGAGCTGGTCAATGAAGTGCTGCAGGTGATCCGCTCGATTGTCGATCACGAGACCACGCTGATTCTGGTGACCCATGAAATGTCGTTTGCCAAAGATGTGGCCGACAGGGTGATCTTTATGGCTGATGGGGTAATTGTGGAAGACAACACCGCAGAGAACCTCTTTAACCAGCCACAGCACGAACGTACGCGTAAGTTCCTGCAGTCGACCCGCTAAGCCGTTTCGCCAGTGGCTGAGGCTGCTGGCGAACCTTCTTTATTTCTCTGATGTGCCCGTCGATTTGATCTTCTCAATGGCGACAATGTTTTCTGACATCGCCTCGTTGAGCACTTTTACCGCCGTGGTGGCATCGCGATTCTTGATCGACATATAGACCTTGATATGGGCTTCCACGCTCTCGAGGGTGATGCCGAGCGCACGGTTCAACTCTTCAAGGTAGTAGTAATAGATGTCTTTAATCGAGTGCATCACGTTGTAGAACACGCTGTTGTGCGATGCCCTGACAATCGCCAGATGGAACTCGTAATCCGCTTCCGAGTACTTTTTGTAGTCGCCCTTGTTGATCAGCATATTGTTCAGCGCGTCTTCGAGCTGGCGAATGTCGTCATCGGTCGCGTGCGTGACCGCAAGCTCCACGCATTTGAACTCCACGGTCTGACGGAAAATCATCATATCGTGAAACTCTTCGCGGCTAAGGTGCATGATCGGGCGGGGATCGTTACTCAACATCTGCGGGGTGAAGTTTTCGCTCACATAGCTGCCGCTGCCCTGGCGCGTCACCACAATTCCCAGGTCACGAAAACGCTGCACCGCGCTGCGAACGCTGACCCGGCTAACGTTAAATGAGGTGGTCAGCTCCGCTTCTGAGGGCAAACGGCTACCCGGCGCCCAACTGCCGTCCAGCAGTTTGCCGCTTATCTGATCATAAATTTCATTTACAACATTCTGTTTTTGAATGGATTTTATGCTCAAGATGGGTATCCGTTAAGATGTCGCTGAAGTGATTTATTGTATAACAATTCACTTTTAAGAACAAAGCGCCCGGCCGGGCGCTTCTCATCGTTAATCGAAACGAATGAGTACCTTAGCAGAGACATTTTTGTCTGTGGCGGTAATCAACGCGTCTTCAATTTGCTGTGGCGGGAACTCGGCGCTGATGAGCGGGCGAGGATCGACGCGCCCGTCTTCCAGCCAGCGTACCGCGGTGATGAACTCACCGATAAAGCGGAATGAGCCGACCCAGTTGAGTTCTTTAACCAGCATCGGCGACACCGGCCAGCTTACCGGGCTGGCGCCCATCCCCACCTGGACGATGGTGCCGGCAGGGCGGGTGAAATCGACGGTAGATGCCACGGCAATCGGCGCGCCGGAGGCCTCAAACACGACATCAAAGTAGCCTTTATGCTGCTGATAATGAGCGACCTGTTCTTCATCGCGCGGATCCATCACCGCCGTGGCCCCCATCTGGCGTGCCAGTTCCAGGCAGCGCGGGCTGAGATCGGACGCCACCAGTTCAGATGCCCCGGCACTGCGCGCCGCCGCGAGGATCAGGCAGCCAATGGGGCCTGCACCAATCACCAGAACGCGTTTGCCGGTCAACTGCCCCGCTTTTTTTACTGCATGAATGGCGACCGCCAGCGGTTCCGAAAAGGCCATCACGTTTGCGGGCACGCGGCTATCGTAAGGAATGCATTGCTCCGGTTTTACCACCACGTACTCAGAAAAGCCGCCATTCACATGCGGATTGAACTGCGCACTGCCCATAAAGCGCATGGAGCCACACAGATTTTGATGGCCGGAAAGGCACATCTCGCACTGATTGCAGGGGCAGGACGGGTTCACCGCAACCGTCTGGCCCACTTTCAGTTCGCTGCCTTTGGGCACTTTGCTGATCACGCCGACAAACTCATGGCCAATCACCATCGGATGTTTGAGGACAGACATCCCCGCACAGCCATGCTGATAGTAGTGAATATCAGAGCCACAGATTCCGCCGCAGGCGACCTTCACGACGACGTCATGTTCACCGTGCTCGATTTCACGTGATTCAAAACGTACGTCTTTTTCCGCATGGGCCAGACAAGCGTTACAGGTTATTTTTTCCATTTTGATAATGACCTCGTTATTTGTTGGCAGTTGCCGGATTAATGGCATTCTTATCCACGGTGTTGGCATTCTTTTTTTCAGGCAGGATCACTTCAATTTTGCCCACCAGGAAGATGTAAGCTAATAAGCCCAGTCCGGCGACGCCTGCGATATACCACATGGCATACTGGAAGTTTTGCGTGCGCTGGAGAATAACCCCAATAACAATTGGGCTAACGATCCCCGAAAGGTTGCCGCAAATATTTAAAAAGCCGCCCATGGTGCCGAGGAAATTGCGGGGAATCACATCGCTCCAGACCACCCAACCCAGGTTTGAAAAGGCGTTAGCAAAGAATGCAACAGACAAAATAACAATCGCAATAACTGGCTGATTTTCAAAGAAGTTCACCAGGCCAATAATCATGGTGACACACAGGCCAGCCATAACGGGTAATTTTCGTGCCAGCGTTCGGGATTTGCCTTTTTTCAGTAGCATGTCGCTCAACGTACCGCCACAGAGCACCCCAAGCATCGCCATAATATAAGGCAGCATGGCGCCCATCCCGGCTTTGGAAATAGAGAGATGCAGCCCTTTCTCCAGGTAAACATTAAACCAGGTCAGGAAGAAATAGAGCGTAGACGAGCAGGCAAATTGGGTGATAAACAGACCCCAAATCGTTTTTTTACTGAGGAAGAATTTAATATCTTGCCAGCTGATTTTCTCGCTAACCTCAGACTGGTTAGCTGAACCATAGCCACCGCCTGCTTTAATGTAATCCAGCTCGGCCTGGTTCACAGCGGTGCTGTGCTGCGGATCGCGGTAATACATAAGCCAGTAAATGCCAAACAAAATCCCGGCACCACCGGACAGATAAAATGACATTTCCCAACCGTAGTTAGCCACAATAAAGTCAAGGGCAGGGGTCAGCAGCGCAAGACCAAGATATTGCGCGCTGGAATAAATCGCGGTCGCACGGGCACGTTCATGGTCCGGGAACCAGGTGGCAATTATTTTTGTGTTAGACGGGAAGGACGGCGCTTCGGCAACGCCAATTAATGCGCGGCAGGCCAAAAGCATTGCAAATGAAGCGGTTGCCGTCGCGAATAAATGGTGTGAGGCGAACCCCATCATAAAGGTAAAAATACTCCGCGAATTCAGATAATAAGTGCAACGCTCGGACATGATTGTGGAGAGTGTAGGAGGAAGGGTTAACTACCGA
>NZ_CBFFRL010000248.1:0-5658 GCF_965644215.1 Phytobacter sp. V69 | reverse complement strand
ATAATACAGCTCAGCTAAGGTAAGGCTAATACAGCTAAGGACTCCACTGAACCCCACCGATTAAATCGCACCTTCCACAGAGGAACATAATGTTTCCTACGCATTTTGGCACCACGCCCTGAATGCTTGATACCTTCAATGGCTTCACGTTGTTCTGGAATAACCCACAAACCGCTTTTGAAATCGATCTCTGACCAACGGGCAAAGCGAAGTTCACTGGAACGGACAAAAATCAGCAAATTGAGTTTTATCGCCAATTGGGTCAGTCTGCTACGGCCTTTATAGGCTTCGATACGTTCCAGCAGGGTAGGTATCTCTTCCAGTTCGATAGCGGGGCGGTGTTCGGTCTGAGGCTTCTGAACTGCCCCTTCCAAATCATAGGCTGGATTGAAACGGATCATCTTTTGCTGGACGGCATAACGCATGATGGCAGTGGCGTACTGTTTCACCCGCATAGCAATTTCAAGATAACCCAGCTTTTCTATCTTTTTGATGGGAACCAGCAGATCGCCTGTATCTAGTTCAGCTATGTCTTTGTTACCGATGTCAGGGAACAGGTAGGTTTCGAGTCGTGTCCATACCGAACGCTGATAATCTTCTGACCAAGTAGTTTTGGTGGCAAACCAGCTCTTAGCAACAGTTTTGAAAGCGCGGGTATTGTTACGTCGCTCTTGAATAGTTTTGTTGTCAGCCTGCTTTTTAGCGCTGGGGTCAACGCCAGCCGCTAACAGCTTTTTTGCCTCATCCCGGCGTTGCCTTGCATCAGCCAGAGAAACAGCAGGATAGACGCCAATGGAAAACACCTTCTGTTTTCCTTCGAAGCGATAGCCTAACTGCCAGTATTTTGAACCGCTTGGATGAACCAGTAAGTAGAGGCCGAACCCGTCAGTAAGCTTTACCGCCTTTTCTGACGGCTTGGCATTTTTTACTTTAGTATCAGTAAGTGGCATGACGGTTCCCTCTGATTGCTGGTAAAAACGAAATCGAACCAGCTTTACCAGTATTTTTACCAGCAAAAGGGTATGGCTTCGAGCGTTTTTTGGTGAACGAGGGCGAACCTGAAGAAGGGGATAACCCATTGATAAAAAGCAAAAAAGCAGACGTCGGTGAACGTCTGCTTTCTCTAAATTGGCTCCTCTGACTGGACTCGAACCAGTGACATACGGATTAACAGTCCGCCGTTCTACCGACTGAACTACAGAGGAATCGTGTGAACGGGGCGAATATTAGCGATGCCTGATCGCCTTGTCAAAGGCTGCAATACCTTTCTCATACTGTTTGCCGACTATTTCAACAATGCGCCTGCGAGATAAACAATTCGCAGATTATTTGCACCATCATGAGGCAGAGGAGTCTCTTATGGGGCATTGGGCAAACCACTGTTTCAGTAATCATTCCCCCTCTGGCTATCAGAATCTCTTATTATCCAGCCTGTTAGCGATGGTCAGATGACTTATCTAAAACTGGCAAGCATATTGCAACTCCTCCGACAACATGACTGCCGGCGTTGGCACTGGTATTCCGAACAGGAGGCAAAATGAACTTAAGACGCCTGAAATACTTCGTAAAAATCGTCGATATCGGCAGCCTGACTCAGGCCGCTGAGGTACTGCATATCGCGCAGCCCGCACTGAGCCAGCAGGTGGCTACACTCGAGGGCGAACTGGATCAGCAACTGTTGATTCGCACCAAGCGCGGCGTGACGCCGACCGAGGCGGGCAAGATCCTCTACGCTCATGCGCGGACTATCCTGCGTCAGTGCGAACAGGCACAGCTGGCGGTGAACAACGTGGGGCAATGCCTGCGCGGGCAGGTCTCTATTGGCCTGGCTCCGGGTACGGCGGCGTCTTCCGTGACCATGCCGCTGCTGCAGGCGGTGCGTTCAGAATTACCGGAAGTGACCGTCTATCTGCATGAAAACAGCGGTACGGTACTGAACGACAAACTGCTGAGTGGGCAACTTGATATGGCCGTGCTGTACGAGCGAGCACCGGGCTCCGGCATCACCAGCTTACCGCTGCTGAAAGAAGATCTGTATCTGGTTGGGACGCGCGATTGCCCAGGGCAAAGCATTGATTTGACGGCAGTTGCCGAGATGAACCTGTTCCTGCCACGCGATTACAGCGCGGTGCGTTTGCGCGTTGATGAAGCGTTCTCTCTACGTCGTCTGACGGCAAAAATCATCGGTGAAATCGAATCCATCTCCACCCTGACTGCGGCGATTGCCAGTGGCATGGGCGTGACCGTGTTGCCGGAATCCGCTGCCCGTTCGTTGAGCAGTGCGGCCAATGGCTGGATGGCTCGTATCACGACGCCATCAATGAATTTACCGCTTTCTCTGAACGTTTCTGCCCGCGGTACGCTCTCTCCACAGGCGCAGGCGGTAAAAGATATTCTTATGTCTCTGGTGAGCCGTCCGTCGATGGATAGCCAGGAGTTGCAGCTGGTGAGTTAAGCGTTATTCCATTACGGAATAACATGCTGGTTTTTATTATTTGTTCTGCCAGGCCTCAGACTTTAACAATAGCGTCATGTCTGATGGCCCTGGAGGGAAGGGTGAATTTCCAGCAACTGAAAATTATCCGGGAAGCGGCGCGCCGGGATTATAATCTCACCGAAGTCGCCAACATGCTTTACACATCGCAATCCGGGGTGAGTCGTCATATCCGCGAGCTTGAAGAAGAGCTGGGGATTGAGATTTTTATCCGACGGGGCAAACGGCTGCTGGGGATGACCGAGCCGGGTAAAGCGTTGTTGGTGATTGCCGAACGCATTCTCAACGAGGCGAGCAACGTGCGCCGCCTCGCTGACCTCTTCACTAACGATACCTCCGGCGTGTTGACGATTGCGACCACGCATACGCAGGCGCGTTACAGTCTGCCGACGGTTATCAAATCGTTCCGCGCGCTGTTTCCCGAAGTTCGCCTTGAGCTGATTCAGGGGACGCCGCAGGAGATTGAGACACTACTGCACAATGGCGGTGCGGATATCGGCATCGCCAGTGAGCGACTCAGCAATGACAGTACGCTTGCGGCATTTCCGTGGTTCCGCTGGCATCACAGCCTGCTGGTTCCCAAAGATCATCCGCTACTGCAAACCTCTCCGCTTACGCTTGAGGAGATTAGTCGCTGGCCGCTTATCACCTATCGGCAGGGGATCACCGGGCGTTCCCGTATCGATGAAGCCTTTGGCCGTAAAGGCCTGCTGCCGGATATCGTGCTCAGCGCGCAGGACTCGGATGTCATCAAAACCTATGTCGAGCTGGGTCTGGGCGTGGGGCTGGTGGCCGAACAGTCGAGCGGGGAAAACGAAGAGGGCAAACTGGTGCGCCTGGACACGCGGCATCTGTTCGATGCCAACACCGTCTGGCTTGGGCTTAAGCGTGGTCAGCTGCAGCGCAACTACGTCTGGCGCTTTATCGAACTCTGCAACGCGGGGCTGTCGGTTGAGGATATCAAACGTCAGGTGATGGAGCCGGACGAAGAGGTTATCGATTACCAGATTTGAAAATCCATATCCCCCGCGTACTGATGCGTCGGGGGATATGCGTTACAGGTTATTCCGCGAAGTTCAGCAGCGCTTCACCATCAAGACGATAGCGTACCCACTCGTTTTGCGGCAGTGCGCCGATGCTCAGGTAGAAATCAATCGCCGGTTTGTTCCAGTCGAGCACGTTCCATTCCAGACGACCACACTTACGCTGTACCGCGCACTGTGCGATGTATTTCAGCAAGGCTTTTCCCGCGCCCACGCCGCGATAATCCGGTGAAATGTAGAGATCTTCCATGTGAATACCGTTGCGCCCAAGCCAGGTGGAATAGCTGGTGAAGAAGACCGCGTAGCCGGCCACTTTGCCGCCGATCTCGCAGATCAGCGCTTCGGTTTTACTGTCAGCACCAAACAGCGTTGCGTTGATTTCATCTGGGGTGGTCACCACTTCTTCCGGGGCTTTTTCGTATACCGCCAGTTCATAAATCATGTCATAGATTGCATTTGCGTCTGTCGGGCGGGCCTGGCGAATCGTGATGCTCATTTCTCTTCCTGTCTGTTGTGCATGGGTTCAAATTGCTGGCGTTAAGCATAAGGGTTATTGTTAAAAGAATTAAGTGCAATGAAATCACCGGTTGATGAATATTATGCATCATGCTCTGCGACGTCTTGATCTGAACCTTTTACCCGTTTTCGACGCCATCTATCGCCACCGTTCCGTCAGAGCGGCCGCAGAAGAACTGGCGATGAGTACCTCTGCGCTTAGCCATGCGCTCTCCCGGCTGCGCATTACGTTAAACGATCCGCTGTTTTACCGTGAAGGCCACCGGATGTGCCCGAGCGTCTATGCAAGCCAGCTCGCGCCGTCCATCGCCTCGGCGTTAAAGTCCCTGAATCAGGAACTGACGCCGCAGCCGGCGTTTGAAGCCGCATGCAGTGCCGATTGCTTTCAGATTGCGATAACGGATTTCACCGCGTTTTGTATTTTTCCGGCGTTAATGAATCGGCTGCAGGCGACGGCGCCAGGCCTGAGATTTGAACTGCGTTATTTGCCCCACAGCCCGGCGCTGACGGAATTGCTCGCCGGGGAGATTGATCTGGCGCTGGGGTTCAGCGCACCGGATGATGTGGAGCATCCTGAACTGGATGAAATAGTCTGGTTTGAAGATGAGTATGTCGTCATCAGTAACCGCCATCGCACCCGACTGACGCTGGAGGATTACCTCGCGGCCCGGCATTTAGTTGTCACTCCCTGGAACGAGAAGCAGGGCATTCTGGATTTGCAGCTGGAGCGGATGGGGCACACGCGGCAGGTGACAATAAAAACGCCCTCAATGCTCAGTGCGCCGTTTATTATCGAGCAGAGCGACCTGCTGCTTGCTATCCCGCGTTTTGCTGCCGGGAAGATGAAACAGGCGGCGCAATTAGCGATCTTCGATCTGCCCTTTGCCGTTCCCCCGTTTGAGGTGAAAATTTACTCGCATAAACGCAGCGGTAAGCGGGCGGCAACGGACTGGCTTAAAGGCGAGTTGCAGGCACTGGCGGGGAAGGGGATGTGATGCCAGAAAAGCAAAAACCCGCTTAAGTTACCTTTAGCGGGTTTTCTAAATATGGCTCTCTGACTGGACTCGAATGCATTTTTAAACTCCTGTTTTATATAGTTAATTTATAATAACATAATTTATGTAACAACATTTGTACCATCATTTGTATTTAAAAATAATAAAAATGTCAATTATATTCAATTAATTACGTCAGTTTACGTCAGTAGACATCACTGACAATTGCTACCTCAGAAAATCAAACCTGTCAACTTTTGGAAACCGCTATCGTATAGTAACAGCCTGTTTATAAGAGGGATTACCGATGGCAACCGCAGCAAAAAAAGTTGAGTTAACAAAATGGTTTAAGCCTGAAAATTATAATGTTTTAAAAGACATCACCGTTATGCAACTTTGCCAGGAGATCCGCAAACGGAAAGCAATGTTTGACGAACTGGAAGAAGCGCTGGAAAGCGATGAACCTGAATGGTGTGTGAGTCAGGCTAATCCTGAAGAAAGGGATTTAATCCTCTCAGGGAAACCCTTGTTGGCTTCTAGATAGTGTCGTCACGAGGATAAAAATCATTGATAATAGGGCCTTCTAATCAGAAGGCCCTATTATCATGAC
>NZ_CBFFRL010000247.1:0-5695 GCF_965644215.1 Phytobacter sp. V69 | reverse complement strand
TAGTCATGATAATAGGGCCTTCTGATTAGAAGGCCCTATTATCAATGATTTTTATCCTCGTGACGACACTATCTAGGACGACTGCGAAGAGAGCGCGTCTTGCAGATATTGCGGCAGGGCAAATGCCGCCGTGTGGATGGCCGGGTTGTAATAACGGCACGTCAGGCCTGCGGTATGGAAACGCGCCTGAATAATTTCGCTGGAAAGATGGCGCAGCGTTTCGTTATCCGTGGCCCAGGCAAAGGTCATAATGCCACCGTAATAGGTGGGAATGGCCGCCTGATAAAAGCTGACATCAGCGAAATAATGGCCAAGCTTACGATGGCTATCCAGCGCTTCATCCTGCTGCAGGAAGCAGACGCCGTTCTGCGCCACAAAAACGCCGCCAGGATTCAGGCAGCGCTTGCAGCCTTCGTAAAAGGCGGAGGTAAACAGGCTTTCGCCAGGGCCGACCGGATCGGTACAGTCGGAAATGATCACGTCAAAGGTTTGCGTGGTTTGGGTAACAAAGTTCACGCCATCATTGATAACCAGCTGGAAACGGGGATCGTCGTACGCACCGGCGTTGTGTTTCGGCAGATACTGGCGGCAGAAGGAGACGACACCGGCATCAATCTCCACCATGGTAATGGTTTCGATGTTTTTATGGCGAGTCACTTCACGCAGCATGGCGCCATCGCCACCGCCGATAATCAGCACGTGTTTCGCACGGCCATGAGCGAGCAGCGGAACGTGGGTCATCATTTCGTGATAGATAAATTCATCGCGTTCGGTGGTTTGCACCACGCCATCCAGCGCCATTACGCGGCCAAAAGCGGAATTTTCGAAAATGATAAGGTCCTGGTGCTCGGTTTTCTCGTGGTACAGCACCTTATCAACGGCAAAGTATTGCCCAAACTGGTCGTGCAGCGTTTCGTGCCACAGCGTGTTATCGGCCATAGGTTGCTCCTTTGTTAACACCTGCTCAAAACAGGCGCAACATCATAGCTAACTCTGACCGTGGATGCACGGTCAGCGTCCCCCGCTGGAAATAACTTACTTCACGTAGGCGAGCAGGCTGAGCGAGTCACGCGCCAGCGCTTTGCATTTTTTTGCGGTGGGAATGCGGATGCCACTCAGGTCGCGGTAGCTTGCTTCACCGAGCGTTTTCATATCCCAGGAATCGTAATTACTCAGGTCCCACTGATTTTGCTGTGCAAAGAAAACCAGCGCCCGGCGAATCTGACCATTAGGTAAGTTGTTATAGCCGCAATCGTTTTTCAGAAAGACAAACACAGCTGTAAGATCGGCCATATCTTCCGCTTCGGATTCATTCAGGGCATAGCTATTAGCGGAGACAGCCAGCAGGCTGCCGAACAAAATTGTTCTGAAAAACGTCTTCATTATTTCTACCACGGCATAACGGAAATTAAACGTTAGCACACTGTTGGCGAGGCGACGATATTTATTATCGTCCGATTCAAGCCTCTTTTCTTGACCTTCCGGCAAGGGGAGGGTTTATGCTCAAATTCCAGGCTGATCAAATAAGGAAAGGGACATGCAACGTCGTGATTTTTTGAAATACTCCGCTGCACTGGGCGTGGTGAGCGCGCTTCCGCTGTGGAGTCGTTCTTTGCTGGCAGCAGAAAGACCTGCGCTGCCGATTCCTCCGCTGCTGAGCGCCGATGCGCAAAACCATATTCAGCTTACCGTTCAGGCGGGGACATCGACGTTTGCGGGTAAACGTGCGACAACCTGGGGCTATAACGGCAACCTGCTGGGGCCGGCTATCCAGTTGAGTCAGGGGAAAACCGTTAACGTTTCGATTCGCAACGCGCTGGCGGAAGAGACCACCGTGCACTGGCATGGGCTGGAAATTCCTGGCGAAGTGGATGGTGGGCCGCAGGGGGTGATTAAACCCGGCGACAGCCGTATGGTCTCGTTTACTCCCGATCAGCCGGCCTCGACCTGCTGGTTTCACCCCCATCAACACGGCAAAACCGGCCATCAGGTGGCGATGGGGCTGGCCGGGCTGCTGCTGATTGAAGATGAAAATAGCCGCAAGCTACGACTGCCGCAGCAGTGGGGCATTGATGATATTCCGGTCATCATGCAGGACAAGCGTTTTACCGCTGACGGGCAGATTGATTATCAGTTGGATGTGATGAGCGCGGCGGTAGGGTGGTTTGGCGATACGCTACTGACCAACGGCGCGGTCTATCCACAGCATGCGGCACCGCGCGGCTGGCTGCGTTTACGTTTGCTCAATGGCTGTAACGCCCGTTCACTCAACGTGGCCGCCAGCGATAACCGTCCGCTGTATGTGATTGCCAGCGATGGTGGCTTGCTGAATGCGCCGGTGAAAGTCAGTGAGCTGGCGATGCTACCAGGTGAGCGCTTTGAGGTGCTGGTGGAAACCCGCGACAACAAAGTCTTCGATTTGGTCACACAGCCCGTACAGCAGATGGGCATGGCGGTAGTGCCCTTTGATAAGCCCTATCCGCTGCTGCGTATCCAACCGGTGGTGGTGACGGCATCCGGCATTCTGCCTGATACATTGTCGACGCTGCCGGGACTGCCTGCGCTGGACGGATTGACCCAACGGACTTTGCAGCTCTCTATGGATCCGATGCTGGATATGATGGGGATGCAGGCCCTGCAGCAGAAATACGGCGGTGCCGCGATGGGCGGGATGGGCATGCATCATGGCAATATGAACCATGGTCAGATGCAGATGAATCACGGCGGTATGAACCATGGTGGTATGGGGCAGATGAATCACGGTGGCGATGGGATGGATTTCCATAACGCCAATCGTATTAACGGCAAGGCGTTTGATATGCAGACGCCTGCGTTCGCCGCGCAGAAAGAGACCTGGGAGCGCTGGGTGATTTCGGGTGAAGGCGACATGATGCTGCACCCGTTCCACATTCACGGTACGCAGTTCCGTATTGTGTCGGAGAACGGTAAACCGCCCGCTGCGCATCGTGCGGGATGGAAGGATATCGTCAGCGTTGAAGGGGCGAAAAGCGAAGTGCTGGTCCGTTTTGCTCACGACGCGCCGAAGGAGTTTGCCTATATGGCGCACTGCCATCTGCTTGAGCATGAAGATACGGGGATGATGTTCGGGTTTACGGTTTAGGAAAATCGGCTTCATACAGTTCCCTCTCCCACGGGGAGAGGGAGAAAACACTAAAAAAGGCAACTTATGTTGCCTTTTGGCTTTTACTTCTCGTCTGGCAGGGCATAAGCAACAATATAGTCGCCCATCTTCGTACCAAACGATCCATGACCGCCGGCAGAGATGACAACGTACTGCTTGCCATTCACTTCATAGGTCATTGGCGTTGCCTGGCCACCGGCTGGCAGGCGGCCTTCCCACAGTTTCTCACCGTTAGTCATGTTGTAGGCGCGCAGATAGTTATCCGCCGTTGCTGCAACAAACAGCACGTTACCGGCAGTGGAAATCGGGCCGCCCAGCATCGGCATCCCCAGATTGAACGGCAGTTTAAACGGCATCGGGAACGGCAGGCTGTCCTGCGGCGTACCGATACGTTTTTTCCACGCAATCTGGTTGGTTTTCAGATCCAGTGCGGAGATATACCCCCAGCCCGGCTGTTTACACGGCAGGCCAAACGGTGACAGGAACGGGTTCAGCGTTACGCCATACGGTACGCCGTACTGCGGCTGAATACCGGTTTCGGTACCTGAGCCTTTCGCATCTTTCGGTGGCTCCATCGGGTTACCCGGGCCACGTGGGATCAGGCGGGAAACGAACGGCAGGGCGATAGGGTTAGCAATCGCCACCTGACGGTTCGGATCGACGGAAATACCGCCCCACTCGAACATCCCCAGGTTACCCGGGAACACCAGCGTGCCCTGTTCAGACGGCGGCGTGAAGATGCCTTCATAGCGCAGCTGATGGAACATCACGCGGCACACCAGTTGGTCGAACATGGTCGCGCCCCACATATCCGCGCCGCTCAGATCTTTCTTCGGACGGAACGTGAGTTCAGAGAACGGCTGAGTCGGGCTGACGTGGTCGCCTTTGGCTGCGCCCTGCGGTACAGGCTGCTCTGGAGCGGGAACGACTAACTGACCGTTACGACGATCGAGCACGAAGATGTTGCCCGTTTTCGCCGGAGCGTAGATAACCGGCACGGTTTTGCCGTCGACGGAGATATCCGCCAGCGTCGGCTGGGACGGCTGATCCATATCCCACAGATCGTGGTGAACGGTCTGATAGCTCCACTCAAGCTTACCGGTGGTCGCATTCAGCGCCACAATGGCACTGGCATAACGCTCCTGTTCCGGCGTACGGTTACCGCCCCAGATATCCGGGGTGGTGACGCCCATCGGCAGGTACACCAGATCCAGCTTCGCGTCATAGGCCGCAGGTGCCCAGGAGTTCGGCGAGTTCAGGGTGAATTTATGTTGGTCATCCGGGATGGCATTAGGATCTTTCGCGCCCGGGTCAAATGCCCACAGCAGCTTACCGGTATTGACGTCAAAACCACGGATCACACCAGACGCTTCACGGGTGGAGAAGTTATCCGTCACGGAACCGGCAATAACGATCACTTTATCCGTCACAATCGGCGGTGAAGTCGGTTCGTACATGCCTGGCGTCGTCACCGGCTGGTTGGTTTGCAGGTTCAGCACGCCTTTGGTGCCGAAGGTTTCGCACAGTTTGCCGGTATCGGCATTCAATGCAAACAGACGACCGTCGTTCACCGGCAGCAGGATGCGGCGCGGGCAGTCAGCCACTACGTCCGCAGGCGCGCTATCGGCCTTCGCTTCGTGGTAAGACACGCCGCGGCAGGTCACATGCTGGAAGAAGGTGTTGGTGTTGAGCTGCGGGTCGAAGTGCCATTTTTCTTTCCCGGTTGCCGCATCCAGTGCGAACAGACGCTGGTGGGCCGAGCAGAGATACAGCATGTTGCCAACTTTAATCGGCGTCACTTCGTTGGTGATTTCACCCGGATCGTTCGGCTGCTTTAAATCGCCGGTACGGAAGACCCAGGCTTCTTTCAACTGATGCACGTTATCGGCGTTGATCTGCTTAAGCGGGGACCAGCGCTGACCTTCCTGGTTACGCCCGTAAGCAGGCCAGTCTTGATCGGCAACCTGAGAAATCGGCTCTGCCGGGGTGGCGTCTGCGCTCAGGGTACCGTTAATTTCCTGCGGATCGTGGAAGCCCGCCCAGGTGAGGATACCGCCGCTTACCAGCAGCGCCACCACCAGTGCGGCAACCGCGCCGCCGGACGGGAAAACGAGTCTGCGCCAGACAAACGGCAGAATCAGCCAGATGCCGAAGAACACCAGAATGTCGCTACGCGGGGTGAGCGCCCAGAAGTCAAAGCCGACTTCCCACACGCCCCAGATCATGGTGGCCAGCAGCAGGGCGGCGTAAAGCCACAGTGCTGACTGCTTGCGCCGCAATAAAAGCACGGTGACGCCCAGCATGACCACCCCAGCGATGGGGTAGTACCAGGAGCCGCCAAGGGCAACAAGCCAGCCGCCGCCGATGAGTAAATAGAGTCCGCAAAACGCCGCGAACACTGCCGTCAGGGTCACGAGGATCCCAGACCGTTGCGATTTTGTTTCTGCCATAAAAAGACACCATTAAATTTGTTAATTTTTTAGATAGTGTCGTCACGAGGATAAAAATCATTGATAATAGGGCCTTCTAATCAGAAGGCCCTATTATCATGAC
>NZ_CBFFRL010000246.1:0-5841 GCF_965644215.1 Phytobacter sp. V69 | reverse complement strand
GAGCGGGCATCGTGAAAAGTCTATGTCAAAGAAAGGGTTATGTTCTCATAATTGACGATTAAATCGCACCTTCCCTATAGATTTCAGGTCATGATTTTACAGCGGATTATTCGTAAACTCAAACGGCCTGACCATACCGTTGCTGTTCGCATCAAGGTAGTCAGCCCACCACTGAAGCATCAGGCAGCGCTGGTCAAGGTGCTTGGCTTTGCGGGGATACACAGCGTACGGACACTGTCCCCATTCCTTAATGGATGGCTCACTTATTTTTTGAACATAAACCAGACTCAATCAAGGCACTAATTCATTGATTTTGTTTGATATTACTATAAATAATCAGAACTTTGTACGTAGAAGGTAGTTCAAATAGATGGATTGCAATAAAGACACTGAAACTATTTAAATGTTAATTATAATCTATGCAACTATCTGTTGTGCTACAATTAATGCTTCTATGCTCATTAAGTTATCCTTGAGATGTGGTAGTGCTGTTTATTTTTCCTACTCATTAATGTAATATATATTCAATTCTGTTAATGAGGTCCTACTATGTCTGTTAATGATGCAAAAAAACTTGCGGACAAACTTTTCCCAGTATTTGATGATGATGATGTTTCCATAGTTGATATTCCCCCAGAGCAGCGCCGGTTGCATACAGAAACTTATGATTTTTCAATATCAACACTAGTTGATTATTTGAAAAGTGGTGCTGTTTTTATTCCTGATTTTCAAAGGAAGTATGTTTGGAATAGAGGGCAGGCATCAAGATTGATCGAATCTTTAATAATCCAATGTCCTATTCCTGTTATTTATTTGAATCAAGAGAAAGACGAGAGCTTATCTGTTATTGATGGCAATCAACGATTGACTTCAATTAAACTTTTTATTGAGGATGGCTTTGAATTACAGGGGCTAACAGCATACCCAGAATTAGAAGGAAATTTGTTTTCATCTTTGGATGCGAGATTTCGCAGACATATTTTAAATAGAACATTGAGATGTATAACCATATTAAAAGAAACCCATCCTCAAATTAAAATTGATGTCTTTGAAAGGATTAATACTGGTGCTGTGCAATTAAATCCCCAAGAGGTACGCCATGGCGTTTATCATGGTCCATTATTTACTATGATTGATGAAGTCAGTGAAGAAAAAGTGTGGAAAGAGTTGACAGGGATTAAAAATGATACGCGAATGAAGAATAACGAGCTCATATTAAGAGCATTTGCGCTTTCATTTTCTACCACACCATATAGGAAACCGTTAAAGAAATTCCTTAATACCTTTAGTTCTGAAAATCAATATATTGAACCTAATCTTGCTTTAGAGTGGCGTAGTAGATTTCTTAGGGCATTGAATTGCATTAATAAATTGTTCGGCAAAAAAGCATTTAGAGTCCTAAATGAAAACCTAGAGCCGCAAGTGAAAAACTTTAACTCTGCATTATTTGATGCTCTTATTGTCGGCTTTATGATATCAAGATTTAATCAGGATTTAGTAAATGAATTGAATGGTATAGCACTTAATGATTTTTTAATAAATTTCCAGAGAATTATATCAGAGGAACGTTTTAATGAGTCGATTACTTCTGGCACATCAGCGACGCAATTAGTTCATTATCGTATTGGCACAATGAAAGCATTCATTGAACGGTATTTCAACTGATGGCATACGTTAAAAGCGCATCTAGGAAGCAATTCGAGCAGATTCATTTAAGTTTGCTCGAACAGGTTCGCTATGTATCAAAGATAAAAGAGCTAAGATCAGACATTGTACATAGTGTTTATAATAACGCGATATTCAGAGCATCCGCTGCATTCGAAGATTATATTAAGGAGGTTTTGGAAGATTGGATTGATATGCTTAACAACAATAACGGATGCCTTTCACACTTACCTGATGAGATTATATTATTCTCTTTATTTAAAAACCAAGAGAAAAATTTCATAAATTATGTATCACATGGATCAGAGTCGATGATGATGAGCGACTTGAACAAGTGTAAGGATAAACTTCAGGCGTTATCGTCACCAGATTCTCCTGTTAAACCAGTTATTGTTTCAAAACAATTAATTATGGATAAAAAATATCCTTCCAAAAAAAACATCAAACTCCTTTTTAATAGATTTGGCATTAAAGATATATTTAAGGCAATGACTGTGAAAGGTAAGAAAGATTATGAGTTTATGCTTCAATCTTTTTCTGATAGCCGTACGGAATTAGCTCATTCTTATTCTTCCACTAATATTACGAAGGAAACTGTTATTGATAACTTAAATAATGTAAAAGAGATTACTCAGATTCTGGATAGAATATTATATACTCATATTTGTGCTAAAAGTGGTAGTAAATACTGGAAAACAGAATTGTTAACTATTTAGTAATAATGCGGCTAATGTCTTTAGCCGCATTTGAGTTGAAGCCATCCTTGGTCTCTATGTTTGTCATATTTGAGCAAACTCAAACGGCCTGACCATACTGTTTCTATTAGCATCGAGATAATCAGCCCACCACTGGAGCATCAGTCGGCGCTGATCAAGGTGCTTGGCTTTGTGGGTATAAGCTGCGCGAACGCTGTTGCTTTCCTTATGGCTCATTTGAAGCTCAACAGCGTCTTCTGACCATAAACCAGACTCAATTAAGGCACTACAGGCCAGCGTGCGGAAGCCATGACCACAAATGTCCTGCCGGGTATCGTAGCCCATCTTACGTAGCGCCTTGTTTATGGTGTTCTCACTCATTGGCTTGAAGCTGTCGTAGCTTCCCGTGAAGATGAAGCCATCTTCGTTGCCTTCTTCATAAGTCAGTTGCTTAATTTCGTTCAACAACACGATTGCCTGACGACAGAGGGGGATGAAATGCTTACGCTTCATTTTGGTGCCACGGCCTGAATACTTCACGCCATCGATGACTTCTCGCTGTTCAGGGATAACCCACAGTTTGCTTTTGAAATCGATCTCTGACCATCTGGCAAAGCGTAGTTCACTGGAACGCACAAACACCAGCAGGTTAAGTTGAATAGCCAGCGTGGTGAGTCTGCGGCCTTTATAGGCACCCATACGTTCAAGCAGTAACGGAATCTCTTCAAGCTCCAGAGCAGGACGGTGTTCTGTTTCTGATTTCTGAATGGAGCCTTCCAGATCGTAAGCCGGGTTATAGCGGATAAGCTGCTGTTGGACGGCATAACGCAAAATAGAGGTCACGTATTGTTTAACCCGTGTGGCAACTTCCAGATAACCAAGGGCTTCAACTTTTTTGATGGGAACCAGCAAATCGCCGGTATCTAACTCCGTAACGTCTTTATTACCAATATCCGGGAAGATATAGGTTTCAAGTCGGGTCAATACGGTTTGATGATACTCTTCTGACCATTTTTTCTTGGTAGCAAACCACGCCTTGGCAACAGCCCTGAAAGAACGTGTGTTGTCGCGCTTGGATTTCAGTTCTTTAACTTCGGCTTGCTTCTTGGCGTTAGGATCAATTCCCTGAGCCAGAAGTCTTTTAGCTTCATCACGGCGCTGTCTTGCATCAGCAAGTGAAACAGCAGGGTAGACACCGATAGAGAAGATTTTTTGCTTCCCTTCAAAGCGGTAGGCCATCTGCCAGTATTTGGAACCCTTGGGGGTAACGCGAAGGAACATACCGAAGCCATCAGTCAGCTTGTATTCCTTATCGAGAGGTTTGGCGTTTTTTACTTTAGTATCAGTAAGTGGCATAACGGCATCCCTCGTTTGTTGGTAAAACCGCAATCGAACTACCATTACCAACATATTTACCAGCAAAAGGGTATGGCTTCGAGTGGTTTTTAATGAACGAGGGTGAACGTGAAAGAAGAGATAACCAACTGATAGAAATGCAGAAAGCAGACGTCAGTGAACGTCTGCTTCCCTTAAATTGGCTCCTCTGACTGGGATCGCCTTTGCCAGTAACTGGCTAATAAATAAGCTAAACCTGAATCCCCTTTCTGTCAAGACCACCAGGATGACCCCCTATAAGAAATGTATGCACTTGTAAGAAGATGCAATGCCCATTGGGGTGGATAAGGATACAATCGGTACTCTGCCGGAGCATTATGTTTTAGTGATCTGCTACGATCCTGCATTGCAACAGACAGTTGGCTGATGAAGATATCCACTGCTTTGTCTAGAGAAAACCCCAATGCAGTCCACCAGATATATCTAAATTTTAGTCTGGCTGAGAAAAGTGAAACTAGTATCCTTAAGGATTTCGGAGAAATCCGAATCAGGGTATAGTGGTAACTGAGCATAAATAAATAGTTGCGTTATTGGGTTATAATTCATTGATTATTATGAATAAAATTTTCAATGTCTGTTGATAAAAATGCAACTTGATTGAAATTGTTTCATAAGGATTCGCTTATGGTTAGGGGATTGTTACTATTCGGAATTATTTTGATGGTAATTATTTTGATGGGGTACTTCTCTTTTTTACCGGCCTCACAATGGTGGTTTATCAAAAATATCATATCAAATTTTGATTTTGTAAAAGCGCTCCTTTCAATTCTAATATTATCATTGATTACTATATTTTTGTTTTTCGGTATTTTAGAGAAAAAATACTCATTAAAGTTAGAAAAATTAACTTTCGGTGGGTTAAATGTTTTATTTGATAGTTCTGACTTGCTATATAAAAGATCTGTTCGCAATTTCCTTGACACTAAAAGAAGTGTGTTCAAAATTGATCCACATTTTGATTCATTTGAAGAGGTTTTTAACTCTTTATATGATATCTATAATTTTATTCGTGTTGAAATAAGAGTGCTGGATGTTAAGCGTAAAAGAGATATGGAGTTGTATGGTATATCTAATAAAATGCTAAAAAAACTGAATCAACTGCTTACCAAACATCAGAATAATTACAGGCGTTGGCATAAGTACATCTCAACAAACGATATTGTATTGACGAGGGATAAAGATTCTAACGGTGAAAATGTTTCTTTGATTTATCATTTAACACCAATTGGAATAATCCAGACTCATTATTATCATTTCAGCCAGTTGATGGCTGATTTTGAATGCATTAATAAATTCTTCTGTGAGGAAGTTAGTGTTGTATTTAACATTGATATTGCTAAGTGGGATGAGTAATGCATAAAACTTTTCTGAGTTATCATCATGCAAACGAACAGGATTTGAAGAACGGAATCATTGAAGCATTTGCTGGTGCGTCATTTATTGACAAGTCCGTCAGTGACGGGGATATCAGCACTAATGTCAGTGAAGATTACATTATGCGGAAAATTCGGGAGGACTATCTTGGTGACTCTACCGTAACAGTAGTACTCATAGGTACAGAAACTGCCAGCAGACCTTTTGTTAACTCAGAAATTCAAGCATCTTTATGGGGGGAGAATCCTGCTGGATTAATCGGGGTAATTCGAGATGAAATATATTCGAGTGTGTTTAGCTCGGGTATATGTAGTGATGCCTCTTGCAATTGCGGGATTGGAATTAGAACCATTGATTGGGGTTATGAACATTATCTCCCTTGGTTAATTAAAAAAAATCATAGTTTTTCAAAACTCGTCCCCCACTATGAGGATATGGATGTTTATTGCTCCCTGGTTAAGTATTCAGATTTTATAGGGAATAGTGAATTTTATATTAACCAGGCATTTGATAAAAGAAATATTATGGAACCTGCAGCAAAGAAAAATCCCGCTGATGTTCCTGCTATAAGAACTAATTTACTATGGTGATGAGATGATTTTTACGCCAAGATAAAATTAAGGTAACAGACATGTATACCGCGAATTCAGATAATAAGTGCAACGCTCGGACATGATTGTGGAGAGTGTAGGAGGAAGGGTTAACTACCGAT
>NZ_CBFFRL010000245.1:2417-5861 GCF_965644215.1 Phytobacter sp. V69 | reverse complement strand
TGCGCCGGGAGTTCCGAGGCAGGATAGCGTATCCCAACGCTGCTGGTCGGTACATATCCATAAAATATTCGGTTGAATCATGGGGTATCCTCTACTGTTTATCGCCCGCACATTGGCGCGGCCGTCGAATCGTGGATTAAACTTCAGAAGAAACGTCCTGGGGCGCTAATCCCATCCGCTCGAAGGCTTCCGGCGGTGCATCGTTTTTCGCCATCAAATCCCCCATTAACTCACTAAGCTGTTGCTCAACCACCGGATCGTGCAGCGGCGAAAGCTGGCCTGGATCCTCAGCCAGATCGTACAGACGGGTCTCTTTTTCCAGTAGCGATCCCGGGCCGTAGTTGTTATACATCGGCGAGGTATCGATAACCGGCACACGCAGCAGCGGAACACCTTTGGTGAAGGGGAAAGGTGCGGCCAGCGTGGTGTCCGCCAGCTCTTCGGTGCTAAAACGCGAGGTAATATGCGTTGGCATCAACGTGTACTGGTAAATCTCCTGCTCGCTGAGGTTTTCCGGGTAGCGGTGGTAGGTATAGCGGCCATCGGTCACATTGACCGCCCCGCCGAAATAGCCAAAGAGGATGCCCTCCCGCAACGCCCGATCCTGCGCCACGACCGGCAGCAGCGAATGCCCTTGCATCTCCGCCGGACTTTTCGCGCCGTGAATATCAAGGAAAGTGGCGGCGAGATCCGGCGTCTGGGTCAGCGCCTGCCTGCGCTGCCCGGCAAAGTGCGCGTACTCAGGGTGGTGGATAAACAGCGGAATATGCGCCACTTCCTCGTACATATTCATGCGGTTTTTCGCCCAAAAGTCATGCTCACCCAGCAGGAAACCGTGGTCGGTGGAGAGCACCAGCGCGGTGTCTTTCCACAGGTCGTGTTGATCAAAATAATCCAGCACGTCGCCGAGCAGCGAGTCGCACAACGCAATCAGTCGATAGTAATTGGCGCGCAGCTCTTCACACTCTTCCGGTAATTCATCGATGCGCCCATAGCGCGGCCAGTCAAGAACCGGCCCGGTCCAGTCGGTGTTAATCACATTATAAAAACGCTCCGGGGCGGTAAACGGCTCATGCGGGTCGAAGGTTTCGATTTGCAGGAACCAGTTGTCAGCATGGCGGTTGGTATCCAGAAACTCCAGGCCACGGGCAAAGCATTGCACCGAGGGGAAGTCTTTCTCTTCGCGGATATACTCCCGGTTGATGATATTGCGCGCTTTAAGATCCCGGCGTCCGTTTGAAAACTGCGAGGGGTGGTATTTTTCCCGCAGGCGCTCCCAGTGCGGCTGCACCATCGCCTTCCACGGGTCGCCCTCCTGGCCGCGAATGAACTCAAACGAGTCATAACGGTTGTGATAGGTCGCCCCGCCATCTTCGAAATAATGGTTATGATCGGTGATCAGATGGCTGTAGACCCCCTGCTGATACAACAGCTCGGGGAAAGAATTATCAAAGGGCTCCAGCGGCCCCCAGCTGCGATGCAAAAAGCTCAGGCGACCAGTCTGCATATCGCGTCTGGCGGGCATACAAGGCATGCTGCCGACATAGTGGCGATCGAACGCCACCGAACGTTGCGCCAGACGGTCAAAGTTCGGCGTCGGAACGTGCTGGCCGCCGTAAGGCGACAGGGCCAGCCGGTTCAATGAATCAAACAGCAGGAAGACAGTACGCATTATTGCTCCTTAGTCAGGGGAATTCTTTCGCCGCTTTCGGCATCAAACAGGTGAATGTGGCGCACATCCGGTAGCAGACGGATGCTGTCGCCCGGCTGGAGTTCAAGCCGCTGGCGGAAGGTACAGGTCAGGATCTCGCCGCCCAGCCTGGCGTTGACCAGGGTTTCCACGCCGGTGGGTTCGGTAACGTCAACCTCAGCGGGCAGGCCATCGGCAGAATTGAGGATAAAGTGTTCCGGACGAACGGCGTAAATCAGCGCCCTTCCGGCAAGATGCGCCAGGTTATCCGCCAGCGGCAGAAGCAAACCGGAATCGCTGATATAACGTTCGCCGTCATCAGAAATGCGACCGGCTACGCGGTTAATCTCCGGCGATCCAATAAACGAGGCGACAAACAGGTTACGCGGTCGGTCGTACAGCTCCAGCGGGGTCGCCACTTGTTCGATGCGCCCCTGATTCATAATGGCGATACGATCGGCGAGGGTCATGGCCTCAATCTGATCGTGGGTCACGTAGATCATCGTGGCGTCCAACTGCTGGTGGAGCTTTTTGATCTCCAGGCGCATATCCACCCGCAGTTTGGCATCGAGATTCGACAGCGGCTCATCGAACAAAAAGACCTCGGGATTACGCACCATTGCCCGACCAATCGCCACCCGCTGGCGCTGACCGCCGGAGAGTTCGCGCGGATGACGTGCCAGCAGCGGCGTGAGCTGCAGCGCGTCGGCGGTGGCATTGACCCGCCCGGCAATCTCCTGCTTCGTCACCCCTTTTATCTTGAGCGAAAACCCCATGTTTTCCGCCACGCTCATATGTGGATAGAGCGCGTAGCTTTGAAAGACCATGGCGATATCGCGTTCGCTGGCGGGTATCTCATTGATATCGGTCCCCTGGAGCAGGATCCGCCCATTGCCGACCTCTTCCAGCCCGGCAATCATCCGCAGCAGCGTGGATTTTCCGCAGCCCGAGGGACCGACGAGGACGATAAATTCCCGCTTTTCGATGTGCAGATTGATATTCTGCAAGACCGTGACATTGCCGTATTTCTTATCAACGCTTTCGATGGCAACCGCGCTCATTGGATTTTCCTTTTTAATGTCATGATTTCACCGCGCCGGACAGTAATCCTTTGACGATAAAGCGCTGGCCCACTACGAGCAGCAGCAGTACCGGAATCGACACCAGCAGAGAGGAAGAGGCCATTTCCGCATAGCGAATCTGTTCATTCTGCGAAAAGGCGGTGATGTACACGGGCAGGGTTCGCGCCTGCTCTGAGCTGAGAATTAACGTTATCGGGAAGTCATTCCACACAAACAGCAGCACCAGAATCGTCGTCGCGGTCATGCCGGATTTGATCAGCGGCACAAAGACAAAACGAAAGCGTTGCCAGTGGGTGCAGCCGTCTAAGCTGGCGGCATCCAGCAGCTCTTTGGGGATCTCACGGGCAAAGGTCACGCCCAGCCACAGCGCCATGGGTAGCCAGGCCGCTACACTGGCGATGATGATGGCAATCCGCGTGTCGTAGAGCCCGAGCTGGCGGAAGAGATTGAACCAGGAGCCGACAAAGGTCACCACCGGCAGCAGGTTGAACAGCATGCACCAGCCAAGCAGGATTGCGCCCAGCGCGGAAGGCAGATTGCGCACGGTGGTCAGCGCGTAGGCTGAAAGCAGCGTTACGGCGACAATAATCGCGGTCGTCGTCAGCGTAATCACCACGCTGTTGACGAAATACGCGCTGAACATCGAACCGGGATCGAACAACAGCTCACGCA
>NZ_CBFFRL010000245.1:0-2320 GCF_965644215.1 Phytobacter sp. V69 | reverse complement strand
CAAGGTATCCAGCGTCGGCGTAAACACAAAGCGGGCGAGCAGAATGTCGATTTGCTTTTTAAAGGCGGTGCTTAATAACCAGATAAAAGGAAACAGCACCAGCACAGCGTACAACGTGATTGCGGCGCCACGGCCAGCCGTAGAAAGCCGGGCGCGTCCGCGTAGCGATAGCAGCATCAGCTTATCCTCCGCTTGTGTAGACTGCTCAATACCACCAGCAACAGGGCAATAATGAAGAAGGTGAACAGGGACATCACTGCCCCCAGTCCTTCGCGGTCCTCAATAAAGAAGGCGCGATAAATGGAGTAGCTGACCATCTCGGTGGCGGTACCTGGCCCGCCTTTGGTCAGCAGGTAGATCTCATCAAAGACCTTGAACGAGAAAATGATACGCAGCATCAGGGTTATCAATAATGCAGGCCACATCATGGGTAAAATGACCAGACGCAGGCGCTGCCAGCGGCTGCAGCCATCCAGTTGCGCGGCCTCCAGCACCTCACGGGGCAGCGCTTTCAGACCGGCTAGCAACAGCAGGAAGGAGAACGGTGTCCAGTGCCAGACATCGACCACAACCACGGAAAGAAACGCCAGCGAAGGTATTCCCAGCCAGTCGGGCGGCACGATATCCAGCTGGCTCAGCACTACATTAAGCACCCCGGAATCGTTATTGAGGATCAGTCGCCACATCGCGCCGATTACGATGGGAGAAATCACAATTGGCAGCAGCAGGATGGTAGTCAGTAAACGCGGTTCTTTCTTCATATCGTTAACCGCCAGCGCCAGCGCAAAACCGATAACAACTTGCAGCGTCACGGCAATAACGGAAAACGCCAGCGTATTGACCAGCCCCGGCCAGTAATACGGGTTAGCAAGAAAGGCGCGAATATTATCCAGCCCGACAAAACGGGTGACGGCGCGCCCGTCCTGCCAGCTCACGTCCTGAGTTATCAGGCAGAAAAGATGGATCACCGGGGCGACCATCAGCGCGGCAATAATGACAATCAGCGGTGTGAGCGCCAGCCACGGCCATAGATCACGGCGCTGACGCCGTGACGGGGAAAGGGAGCGGGACACGGAAAGCGGTTGTCCAGACATGGCGATTATCCTTTGCTTGCGGCGTCATCCGGCAGGTCCGGCGGCAGCTGCGTTTGATATCCCGCCTCTGACAGCAACTGATAGATCTGATGCGCGGCGGTGTTGAGCGCCTTTTCCGCCGACTGTTCACCGCTCAGCGCCTTGTACAACTGCAGTCCCAGCAGTGCGTTAATCTGGGCGGACTCTTTAACCGGGCTGATAATCTGCGCCTCAGCGGTGGCTTCTGTTAACGCGGGTAAGAAGTTGAGCGGATCTTTCGCCACCCCCACCAGATCGGAACGTACCGGCACGCCGCCGGCTTCATACAGGTACACCTGGTTGGCCTGCTCTTCATACCATTTGAAGAAATCCAACGCTGCTTGCTTGTTGGCCGCCGGAATATTCTGCGGAATACCTCCAACCCAGTGCCCGGCGGCATAAACGCCCTTTCCGCCGACCGGATGCGGAATAACGGTGACGCCATATTTATCCGTAACTATGGAGCTATCCGGGTTACTCAACGGACCGCGACCTGCCGCCACAATATTCGCCTGTGCGGCTTTTCCGGTGGAGAAAAGCTGAATTAGCTCCCCTTGGGTTAATGCGCCAGGATTGCTGTAACCCGCTTTTGCGATGGCAATATAGTATTTAAGTCCGCGCAGTGTTTCCGGGCTATTCAGGATGATATTAAAGTCACCTTCGCGCGGGTTCTTAAATATCCCACCTCCGACAGAGAGCAGGAAGGGTGAAATATCAAAAACGATATCCTGTGGGCCTCCGCGAATCAGGAAGCCATTCTGACGCGGCGGCTTATGCAGTTTTTTTGTGTTTTCGTTTAATTCTTCCCAGGTTTTCGGCGGGGTCAGCCCGGCCTTCTGGTAAATATCTTTGCGATAATAAAACAGCTGCGGATTCGCGGTCACCGGGAAGGTATAGAGATCGCCGGATTGTTTATTGAAGACCTTGCGCGCATTATTCCAGTAAAGCGCATCACCAAATGTCAGGACTTGTTCTGGCAGGTGATAACTGGCCTCAATGCTTTTAATCGGTGTCAGAAAACCGCCGCCGTAAAACTCACCTAACCAGTTGATATCAATCATCGTGATATCATAGACGCCTTCTTTCGCCCGCACGGAACTGCGAATTTTATCGAGTAATCCACCGTAGGGCACCGCATCGATGCTGACGTTATTTCCGGTATCATGATTGTATTTTTCGACCGTTTTTTTGAAACCATCGAGCCACGG
>NZ_CBFFRL010000244.1:0-5891 GCF_965644215.1 Phytobacter sp. V69 | reverse complement strand
ATTCTTACGGGGTTCTTTTCGCCAGGATTGGGATTCCATACTTAGATGTCCGTCTGTACAGGTGGGCGTCTAAGTTACCAGTACTGGCTTAATGGCTACATACGGCGCTGGCTTTACGCTTACAGTAATGCAGGCATCTGGCACCATTAACCTTGTGGTAAATCTTCTTCTGGCAGTTCTCAAAGATCCCCTCGCCGTCTGTCACATCTCGCCATTCTTCGGCAATCACCCTCGCAGAACGGTATGAATTCCGCTTACGTTGGCCATCCAGGTAGAACACCGCGTGAAAATGAAGACCATGCTGCCATGTGAATTCCATTACCCACGCATAGCCAATAACGCAGCCAGAGCGTAATACCCGCGCAGCCAGCCGGTACATGTCCATATCCCAGTGATCCCGATAACGGTCAGCATAACGGCGACTGGTCGTCTTGTAAGCGAAGTCCATACGAAGTGGAATAATGTCGGAGTAACGCTCCCGAAGCCTTTCCATATGGTCTGTCAGGCCAGTGAATAATTCGTCATCAATGGTGTAATTCGGATTGGTTCGATAAGTCATGTCGTCTCTCTCAATGTGGTTAACATTGGATGTGCGAGATTCTTCAGATTTGAATGAGTCAGCTGTAACTGGCTTGGATTGACACACCTGCTGAACAGGAATGTGATGGTGCAGGTAATCATGAGTACTGTAATGGGTTAGATAACGGTGGGGATTCAGAACACTTCTTTAAGTAGAAATAATAATACCTAAATTCAGTTTATGGTTAAAATTAAGACATGGTAAAATATGGATTTTCTAAGTTATCATGACTTTCTGGCTTAAATAAAATGTGGTCGCTGAATACGACGAGTGGGCGTTAGAAGATATTTGTGGTTTGAGTTTACTCAATAGAGAAATAACATGCAGTTCAATTTTCTGCTTTGCTGACCTTCCGATGACGGGATTGACGAAAGGGTGTTAACAAAGCCATCACCTCACCCAGTCTGGCCATCTTGCTGGATAGTGAGGAAACCAAAATAACTGAGTGTCGGTTGTATAAAAATTTAACTCCAGCGTCTCCAGTAATGGCCAAAAATTAGTGGATGGCTGTACCATCAGAAATGGAATCTATCTTTGAAATTGACATTACCGCATGGTAAACATTTACCAGAAATAATAACATGGCGTGGTCCATCGATTTTCTTTCAGGTTAGCTGATGGCCCATTTTGGGTTGAATCGTTCAATGCTAAAGTGGATATTTTTGATTGAATCAGAGAAGTTACTCAGGTACGTACTGAAGCACCCGTTGCAACTGATGCCAGTTCCTTTCTCACTACACCAGCTAAACTTGGTTCTTGATACTAAATATATCCAGGGCGCTAAATTTTGATACCGTTATTCCCTGCATCATCACGAAAACGCTGATGCGACTACATTGTCATTACAAAGGGAAAGTGTCACTTTTGGCTGATCAGGTGGCAATCTCTCACATAAGCTCCTTCACCTTTCACACACATCTGGATTATGGCGATCTATCCTCATCGTTTTTCTTACTACTGGTTCATTCTCACATTTCCGAAAAACCTCAAGGCCTGTAGGTAAAACCATTGATTTGATAACGAAATCATAATGAAAATAACCATAATATGTTGTTTTTTAAACACTAAAATATTTAAGGATATCGTGATATCCGCTCTAGTATCTCTGCAAATCATGCTTGAGTTAATCTCAAACCTGCCGAAATTAAAGCTTAAAGAATAGTTAAAATCGTCTATTTTTACACCATTATCAGTAGTAGAATCATCCTTAAAATTGGTAACTTATTAGTAAGGAAGATAAACATGTTCAGTCATGTCAAAGCGGAGAGCATCCGTGAGGGAGTCTATCTTTTACGGCGTCTCGGATTCTGGGATGAAGCAAAACAATTTGTTCTGGGACGGGAAAACGATCTCGTGCGGTGTAACAGTACACTGAACAGAAAAATTGAAAATGATCTACGAACTGACGGAGACGCAACTGTTTTAAGGCGTGCAGCCCGCTACAAGGAAATATATCAGGAGCGACTTATTCATGAGTCTCAGATAGCCTGGTTGAAGAATGATGAAGATGCCTGCGTTTATTTCTGGTTATACATGTTTAAAAATCACACTTACGCTGAAGAAATAATTTCTGATAGTGAGCGAATTATCCCCAAAAGCCGTTACCGTTCTCATCGCGCAGGAAAAAGGCGTAATGAGAAATACTTTATGATGCAGCGGATAGATCTTCCTGTTACTTCTGCTTTCAACCCCAAAGAATGCCTGACTGCTGCATTATCTTTACTGGACTTATCCCCTTATTATCTCGATGAGAGAAATAACATCCTCGACAGAATAAAAAGAGGATATGAGCGTACAAAAAGTGAGAAGGAAAATGATTTCTCATGGATGTCCGGAGTGGAGTCTAAACATATTACATGGATCTGGAAGCAATTTGAAAATCAGGAGGATCTTTCAGAGGACTTCCGCGGTATAGAGCTCGGTCCAGACTCCTGGCGTAGAGCCGTTCCGCTTATCTATTCTTTATGGAATGCAAGACCAGATACAAAAACGCTCTTTCTGACAAAGCTACGTAAGCGCTTTGCGAATATGAAGCACCGTGAGAAAGTTGCAGATAAAAAGCCGATCAATATACGAGTATCTAAGGCAACTAAAGATAATCTGGAAAGGCTGGTAAAACGCCATAACCTCAACAGTGCTGATGTAATTGAGTTTCTTATTAATAAAGCCTGGGATGATCTGAACAGAAAGAATTAAAAATCATTTCAGTTATATATCATCTTACTGAATTCCCTCCCGTTTAACTCCTGTTACCAACAGGCCATCCCCACCGGATGGTCTTTTTTCATTCAGAGGCCGATATGAAACATCCCTCGGGCTACGCCCTTATCCGCCGCCATCTGCGGCGTTATCCGTACGCGTTACGTCAGCATCTGTTGCAAGAGCTCAACCGGCTTGTCACCTATGAACCTGTGATTGGCATCATGGGGAAAACTGGCGTTGGGAAGAGCAGTTTGTGCAATGCGTTGTTCCGTAGCGAAGTCTGTGCCGTGAACGCTGTGGAAGCCTGCACCCGCCAGCCACAGCGCATACGGCTTCGTTTCGGTAATCATTTCCTGACACTGATCGATTTACCTGGCGTGGGTGAAAGCCAATCTCGCGACGGTGAATACTGCGAGTTGTACCGGGAACTGATGCCACAGCTCGATATGGTACTGTGGGTGCTCAAGGCCGATGACCGCGCTTATGCTGTGGAAGAGAAGTTTTATGAAGATGTGTTTGCGCAGTACTGTGGCTCGCCACCTCCCGTTCTGTGGTTGCTCAACCAGGTGGATAAGATTGAGCCCGCTGAGCAGTGGAACTGGGCCTCGGCACTACCTTCTGTATTACAGGCGCAGCATATTGTACTGAAACGCCAGGCCGCGGCCCGTCAGCTTCCCGTGGCTGCTGATGACATTCTGCCAGTCTCGGTCAAGGGGCGTTATCAGCTTGCTAAAATTGTGGAAGTCATGATCACCCGGCTCCCAAAGCAGGCCCGCAGCCCACTTGTGCCTCATCTTCATGGAGCTTACCACACGCCTTATATCACCAGCACCGCACGCGAGAGCTTCGCAGAGCTCGTGGCCGATGCCGTTGATCACGTCATTGACCTGATACCTATGCCTCAGGTTGCCCGCAATGCTCTTCACGCCGTAACTCATACCGTGGCTCATGCTGCGCGTAGCGTCTGGTCGTTCTTTTTCGGTTAATACCATCCATAAGCAATTTCGCTTTATCACGATCGATTTTGTCGATCGAACCGATCGTGTTTATTCATTATCCACTATCAATACCGGGTAATAAAATCCATCAGGGAATATTACCCACTATCATTTATTCATTAAAAATCAGTGCGATAAATCGTAGGGTTAACCATATCCTCAGGGAGGCACATGAAAAAGCTCTGTTCCGCTGCCGCAATAGCAATGCTGTCTGGACTGGCTTCAATTGCCAGCGCGGCTGAAAATGACGTCATCAGGGTCGATATACAGAGAAACATACAGGGTATCAATGTCACTGTTACGGCTAAAACTGACACTGTTCAGATTAAGAATATTGACGTCAACCGGGGAAAATGCCCGCTGCTGACAAAAGGGACTGTCACTTATCAGGGCAAAAACCTCCAGGGATGGGTGGCTCAGGGGGCGGTCTTCACTCCCACCACAATGCATTTTGCTGACGGCCTGACCTGGCATTTCGGTCATACATGGCTTCAGCCACCACCAGGCGTGGTCTGCAGCTTCCTTGAAGCCAGAGTGTTTACAGACCAGGGCACCTTCACCGTCAGCGAATAACCCCACTATCCGTATCAGGCCTTATCCTTCTGGTCTTTCTTATTGGTTATTAAGGAAAAGTATTATGTCATTCAGAACAATTGTGGCTCTTACCCTCTCGCTCTGCTTCTCCGGCCAGGCGCTGGCATTCGGTACCCACGATGCCTGGACCAGCGGTTTCGCACAGGGTTCGGCGGAATATATCATCCTCGGCAAGGGGCAGTCGCAGTTGTATCTCGCCTGCGACAGTTCCGGTTCGCAGGCTGCCACCATTATCTTCACTGATGCGAATGGTCACCAGGTCACTATGGACAGCGGCCAGAAACTGACGATGAAAATTGACAGCGAAGAAGAAGTAAACATCAGCGAAAGCGAATCCCATGTGGGTTCAGACAATCTGATGTGGGCATGGAACAAACTACGTAGCGGCAGGAACGTCATTGCCTCGGGTTCCGGTGCGAAACCAGCAGCGTTTACGCTCAAAGGTGCTGGCGCTGTTATTCCTGAATTTGGCGATAACGGCTGCGTACCAAAGTTTGCCCTTCCGTAAGTCTTATCCACAACCTTTAAAATATCAGTAACACACCCTCAGCGCCCTGCTCATCCGAGCAGGGCGTTTTCTTTTGTCTTTCAGAAAGGAAATAACCATGAAATTAGCCAGCCGCTTTGGTTCGGTGAACCTTGTTCGCCGCGACCGCCCGTTAACCCGTAATGAGCTGGCGCACTATGTGCCCAGCGTATTCAGTGAAGAAAAGCATGAATCACGCTCAGAGCGATACACATATATCCCGACTATCACCCTGCTCGACAACCTGCAGCGCGAAGGCTTCCAGCCATTCTTCGCCTGCCAGACACGCGTGCGTGACCTGAACAAACGCGAACACACGAAGCACATGCTGCGCCTGCGCCGCGAAGGCCAGATAACCGGTAAACAGGTGCCCGAAATCATCCTGCTCAACAGCCATGATGGCTCCAGCTCATACCAGATGCTACCGGGTCTGTTCCGTTTTGTTTGTCAAAACGGTCTTGTCTGTGGTGAAAGTTTTGGCGAGGTGCGTGTGCCCCATAAAGGCAATGTGGTGGAGAAAGTTATTGAAGGTGCCTGGGAAGTACTGAGGATATTTGACCGGGTGGAGGAGAAGCGCGATGCGATGGAATCGCTTTTGTTACCACCACCGGCACAGCAGGCGATGGCAAAAGCGGCACTGACGTATCGCTTTGGTGAAGAGCATCACCCTGTTACCGAATCCCAGGTCCTCAGCCCCCGCCGCTGGCAGGATGAAAGTAACGACCTGTGGACTACTTACCAGCGTATTCAGGAAAACCTGGTTAAAGGCGGGCTGACCGGGCGAACAGCGAAAGGGAAGCGTTCGCACACCCGGGCGGTAAAGGGTATCGATGGCGACGTGAAGCTCAACCGCGCCCTGTGGGTTATGGCGGAAAGCCTGCTGGAGAGTCTGGGTTAATGCCGCATATTCCGGATGGACCCTGTACACGATTCTGTGTAAATGCCTTTTCTCAGAAGTGACCGTCCAGGCGGTCACCGAACTCGATAATAA
>NZ_CBFFRL010000243.1:0-5932 GCF_965644215.1 Phytobacter sp. V69 | reverse complement strand
CCTCATTTCTCGCTGCCGTCCAGATCAGATGCATCGCTCTCTGGGCTAAAATCTTGTGACGACACTATCTAAGCATATTCTTATATTTTTCAATGCAATGGATATTGCTCTGCGCATTCGGGCTGGTGTGACCACCCCGAACTCTTTACAATCCGCCGCGACATAATGAAGAGGGTTCAGGTGTGGAACGGTTTGATGCCATTGTTATTGGTGCCGGTGCGGCAGGAATGTTTTGTGCAGCTCAGGTGGGGCAGGCGGGCTTGCGCGTGCTGTTACTGGATAACGGCAAGAAGCCTGGCCGCAAAATCCTGATGTCCGGCGGCGGGCGCTGCAACTTCACTAACCTCTATGTTGAGCCTGCGGCCTACCTCAGCCAGAACCCCCATTTCTGTAAATCAGCCCTTGCCCGCTATACCCAATGGGACTTCATTGATCTGGTGGGCAAATACGGTATCGCCTGGCATGAAAAGACCCTCGGCCAGCTTTTTTGTGACGACTCCGCCGAGCAGATTGTCAATATGCTGGTGGCGGAGTGCGAGAAAGGCCAGGTCACGCTGCGTCTGCGTAGCGAAGTTCTGGGTGTGTCCCGTGATGACGACGGCTACACGTTGCAGCTCAATGGCGAAACGGTGGCGGCGAAAAAACTGGTGATCGCCTCCGGTGGGCTTTCCATGCCGGGGCTGGGAGCATCGCCGTTTGGTTATAAGCTCGCCGAGCAGTTTGGCCTGAACGTGCTGCCAACGCGCGCCGGTCTGGTGCCGTTCACGCTGCACAAACCGCTGCTGGAGCAATTCCAGGTGCTCTCCGGTGTTTCGGTGCCTTCGGTGATCACCGCCGAAGACGGCACCGTTTTTAAAGAGAACCTGCTCTTTACCCATCGCGGCCTGTCCGGGCCAGCGGTTCTGCAGATTTCCAGCTACTGGCAGGCGGGTGAGTTCGTCACCATCAACCTGCTGCCGGAATGCGATCTCGACGGCCTGCTCAACGAGCAACGTCAGGCGCACCCGAATCAGAGCCTGAAAAACACCCTGGCGATGCAACTGCCGAAACGGCTGGTGGAGTGTCTGCAACAGTTAGGGCAGATCCCGGATGTCACCCTTAAGCAGCTCAATAGTCGTGAACAGGAAACCCTGGTCGACACGCTGACCAAGTGGCGCGTGCAGCCTAATGGCACCGAAGGGTATCGCACGGCGGAAGTCACGCTGGGTGGCGTTGATACCAACGAGCTCTCTTCACGCACGATGGAAGCGCGTAAGGTTCCTGGGCTCTATTTTATTGGCGAAGTGATGGACGTGACCGGCTGGCTGGGAGGTTATAACTTCCAGTGGGCGTGGGCCAGCGCCTGGGCGTGCGCGCAGGCGTTAGTGGAGAATAACCGGCTTTAATGCGTAAAATGAATACGACGCCGCGTCATAACTTGACGATGCGCCTCGCATTTCACTCGATTACGCTTCAGATATCATCCATCGTATGATCGACAACGATTTCCAGCGTCTTACGCAGGATGTCTTTTCTCACCACATCTTCCGTGTTTTCCATGAGATTGATCAGGCGCAGGATGATGGCTTTGTTGGTAATGTTCCCGTCGTAAGCCAGGATGCTACGGATAACGCCGCCAAGAATGGTGGTTTCTTCAACCAGCAAATCGCCGGCATTACGGAAATAGTCAGACAACGTCTTGTTGGGCAGATTGTTATAGAGATCTGATTG
Organism: Phytobacter sp. V69; assembly: GCF_965644215.1. Classification (NCBI taxonomy): domain Bacteria; kingdom Pseudomonadati; phylum Pseudomonadota; class Gammaproteobacteria; order Enterobacterales; family Enterobacteriaceae; genus Phytobacter; species Phytobacter sp. V69. The sequence goes on along the minus strand of NZ_CBFFRL010000243.1, from coordinate 4,222 downwards.
CTCAATCATCACCGGGTTCATTTTTGTCGCGCCTTAGTAAAATTATCCGCACCAGAATCATCAGAGTTTCTTACTGCGATCCTGTCGTTGTCGATTGCCGAATAATGGATACACATTATCTCCGGCGTCCCTGAGCATCTCATGTTGCTCATCTTTATTTTGATGAGGCTCAGCAGCAAACGTATTGCTGCTGATTTCCTCAACCAGACGCATAATCATTGCCCGCCGCTGGCCGTCTTGCTCATGGCTCTGCATAGACTGCAACTTCGCGATGAGGGCCAGGGTATTAATTGCGCCTTTTTCTTTGAGGAGGGACAGCATTGCCTCCCCAATCAGTTCATCTGTCAGTCGCTCATGTTCACTACTATTCATAACTACAATCTCTGGTTGCCGCATGGTCCATTTAAGGCGTGCGGCATGAAGTCATTTCTGCCAGACAGGAACAATGTCTCATGCCGGCCCGAATTGACTTAATGTACAGGTCATTTTGTTTACTCATGACCGAAAAGCAGATTTATCAGCATCTGATAATGGCGTTCCTCTTCCGGTGTTGATGCCTGTTCCAGCCGGCTGAGTAATTTTGTACAGAGCGATTTTCTGTTCAAATGCCGCCCATCTTTCAGTATATCGACCACAATCTCACCCAGCGTTTCTTGCTGTGTTGGCAGATCTGCCGTGTCGATATAACGGATAAAAGCGTTTGTTGTGTCCGGAAGATAACCGTTCTGATGCATTTGTCACTCCTGTATAACCTGCTATCAGTATAGGGAAGTATTAAGCTATACAACTATAGAAAACCTGTACATAAAAGTTGTACAATTTTTTCTTTGTTTTTGATCAAAAAGTGCTATCTTTTTATTTTCAAGGAGATAGAAATGATAAATACGGTGTGCTAGCGGGTTCCAGGCTACACTTTTAGCGAAACATTCGCTGAGGCGACATCAAAAACCACAATAACATCAGGTTTTATCGTCTCAACATTAATCAGTTGTATACCCGCCGTTGGTCATGGTCATTACAAGACCCCCTGCGTAAGCCTATGTTATTGTGGCAATTACAACGCTATCTTTCGGATTGCTCATGCTCACAACTCTTATTTACCGCAGTCATATTTGCGATAACGTTTCGTTTGCTCTGTTGGAGGACATGGTCGCAGCGGCGAACCTCAAAAACGGCGAAGCGGATGTCACGGGTATTTTGTTGTTCAACGGCACCCACTTTTTCCAGTTGCTCGAAGGCCCGGAAGCGAGTGTGTCTGCTATCTACCAACATATTTGTACCGATCGCCGTCACTACAATCTTGTGGAGCTGTTACGCGATTATGCGCCGTTGCGGCGATTTGGTAAGTCAGGCATGGAACTCTTTGATTTGCGTGAATATGACAGGGAAGAAGTACTTCAACATGTCCTGGATAAAGGCACATCCCGGTACCAGCTGACCTATGAAGACCGTGCGCTCCAGTTCTTCCGTACCTTTGTCGAAGACCTGGAAAAAGAGAACTATTTTGAAATTCCTCCCGGTGATTCGTGGGAGTTTATTGTGGATGAAGGTGACACTACGCCTTTGACGCTGCCGCCAGACCGGGAAGCAGGATGCTATTTCGCATTTCAGCCGATTATCGATCCCTTTGCCCGGGAGATCATTTCGCTGGAAGCGTTGATTCGTACTCCCGATGGGCATGCGCCGCAGGTCTGGTTTGATGGGCTGAATAGTGATGATGTCTATGAAGCTGATTTAAAAAGCAAAAAAATAGCTTTTGCGATGGCATCCGCCCTTAATCTGGGAACACAGACGCTGTCGGTCAACTTGCGTCCCATGACGCTGGTGAATGTTCCCGGTGCGGTTAATTATCTGTTAGAGGCCACTGAGGCGCATGGTCTTGTACCGGAGCAGGTCATTGTTGAGTTCACTGAAAATGAAGTTATTTCCAGGCTGGATGCGTTCACCGATGCTGTCAGGCTACTGAAAGCCGCCGGTTTTCGGGTGGCTATCGATCATTTTGGCGCAGGGTTCGCCGGTCTCTTGCTGCTGGCGCAATTTCAGCCTGAAAGGATCAAGATTAACCGCGACCTGATCAAAGATGTACACAAAAGCGGGCCTCGCCAGGCCATTATTCAGGCCATCATCAAATGCTGTATTTCGCTGGAAATCAACGTGTCAGTTGTCGGCGTTGAAAAGCCGGAAGAGTGGATGTGGCTTGAGTCTGCAGGCATCTCCCAATTCCAGCGCTATCTGTTTGCGGCCCCCGCGCCTGGGGCGATACCCGCTATCTCCTGGCCTGAAAAGCGAGGCGGTCTTTAACTTTTACCACTAAATCCACTTGTTTATCCCACACCGCGATGCGTACGCCAGCGGTGTGGGTCACTTTCTCCCTTCTTCGCAGGCACAATCGTTGTGATGTTGAAAACCCTTTTTGCACATCGTCCGATTCCGGTTATGCTTGCTAATAGGCACTTTCTGGCTTGTACAAGATAGGCAAGTTGTACAACTCTGTTTAGAGTAATAAGTTTGGAATAGTAACGTATTGGGTTTGAGTTTGAGGGACGCAATGACCTTTTACAGTATTGGCGATGTCGCTGAACGATGTGGGATAAATCCAGTCACGCTGCGCGCATGGCAGAGACGCTATGGCTTGTTGAAACCTCAGCGCAGCGAAGGGGGTCATCGACAATTCGATGAAGAAGATATTCTACGGATTGAAGAAATCAAACGTTGGATAGAGAGCGGTGTTCCGGTCGGAAAGGTCAAAGCGCTTCTCGAAGAGAATAAAGTGGCTTCGCATGATGGATGGGAATCGCTTCAGGAAGAGGTGTTGGCCGTACTACGGCAAATTCGCCCCGCTAAACTGCGCGCCTTGATCATGGCAATGGGCCGGGAGCATACCGCTGATGTGCTTATCGATCATGTCTTTGTGCCTGTTCGCCAACGGCTTTCGCTTGATCAAAGTACCGCCCGTGCTATGTGTAGCCTGCTGGACGGTGTTTTAATCGATTACGCCGTCTTATGCCTTGCCCGTTCACGTAAGAAAATGGGGAAAGATGCACTGTTAATTGGCTGGGGCTGCGATGATCGCACTCGCCTGTGGCTGGAGGCATGGCGTTTATCACAGCATGACTGGAATATTGACGTCCTGCCGGAACCGTTAGACACGCTTAGACCGGAACTCTTTCCTGGCCTGAATATATTCATCTGGACGGGCAAAACATTGTCGCGTCATCAGCAGGAGCAATTCACACACTGGAAGGAGCAAGGTTTTGCCGTCACTTTTCACGATGTGTAGTGCGAAAAAGTAACCAGCAAAAGGCTATTTGCCTGTATTGGGGGGAGAAGGCACTCCCGCCCATCCTCCGCTATTTTTTGTTCTCGCATGCCGACACAGTCTGCTGAGCACAACGTCCCGCGTGACTTATGCATCCTGCCCTTTCCCCGATATACAATTTCTTTCTCATCCTGTCCTCGTGTCTTCCTGTGATATTACTTACATTAAGAATCCCCTGAATATTCAGTAGCCGTCGCGTTACTGGCTATAATAAAAATGCAAGGCATTGTTAACTCATTAATAAAGGAGGTGGGTTTGGTTATAAATTCTGATGAACATAAATTGGGGTATATTGCTATCGGCGAAGCCGTGTTATCCCACATCATCAGTGATAAGGAAATTTCCTGTGAGTCACTCATGCTGATGTTAACAAAACACGCGAAGGATGTGACGAATAAAGATAAATTATCTCAAATTTGGCTGGGGCATTCTTTGCTGACTCGCGCCCGCCATGACCATAAATCACTTACTGAAAGCTAATTTCCGGTAACGTGTCTGCCACTGTGAAGTGAATTAAAACAGCCGCTACAGAAGGCGAGGTGCTCTTTCAACTCGTCCTGGGTAATGGCGTTTAGCAGGATAACTTTCCTGTGAGTTTTAATTTACGAACCGCGCTCTGTTTCATTAATTGATATGGAGAGGAGGGTATATGCCATTGACTCACTCTATTCAATCCAACGTTATCAGTTAGATACCTCGTTATACAGATATCGGGCATTGAAATATTCATCTACAAAATCATAGCGAGAATGTAAAGCCTCATCGCTTTTACCTTGCTTTTGCACATTTTTTATTAATGAATAAAACAGGAGAATTCTCACTAAACATAGCGAATTCAGATAATAAGTGCAACGCTCGGACATGATTGTGGAGAGTGTAGGAGGAAGGGTTAACTACCGATAA
>NZ_CBFFRL010000242.1:0-5964 GCF_965644215.1 Phytobacter sp. V69 | reverse complement strand
CTTATCGGTAGTTAACCCTTCCTCCTACACTCTCCACAATCATGTCCGAGCGTTGCACTTATTATCTGAATTCGCGTGCGAGCTGTTTTATTTCGGCGGATGACCGACTGGCGGCCAACGGAATGCGTATTTTAGCCGCGCCGCGTCCGGGAACCGATGACGCTTTTATTTCCGGTGAATCCGGCGCAATTGGCACCGGGCTTATTTATGAACTGATGAGCAATCAATGTCACCGGGCATTAAAAGAGCGCCTGAACCTGAATGAACAATCGCATGTCCTGCTTATTAGTACGGAAGGCGATACCTCTCCGGATGTTTATGAAGATATCGTCTGGTTTGGTCGCAGTGCCTGATATTTCTTATGCATAAAAATGGGGGGCGACAATATTACCCTACACGTCCTCAATAGTTAACGCATTCTGACAATAAATAAAAGACGCGTTAACGTGAAAAAATAAGAGAACATCACCTATGAAAAATATAACGGCCCTTGATCAAACTGAAATAAGCAATCCGCAAAAATGGCATAGTGAGGACACCGTCTGGGTGTTGGGTTTATTTGGCACCGCCATCGGCGCAGGCGTGCTTTTTTTACCCATTAACGCCGGTATCCGTGGTTTCTGGCCGCTGTTGATTGTGTTTGCACTCGCCTTTCCGATTACGTATCTGGCCCACCGTGGCCTGGCGCGCTTTATCTACTCCTCCAGCACACCGGAAAGTGCCATCACCGATGTGATTGGCGAACATTTTGGCGCCCTGGCGGGGAAGACATTCACGGTTATCTATTTCTTTGCCATCTATACCATCCTGATTATGTATGCGGTCGCCATCACCAATACAGCGCAAAGCTTTAATACCCACCAGTTGGGCATGGCGGAACCCCCGAGGGCACTGGTGGCTAGCGTGCTTATCCTTGGGCTGATGTTCATTGTGCGCCTGGGTCAGCAGTTCATCATGCGTGTGATGAGCACGCTGGTGTATCCCTTTATTGCCTCGCTTATTTTTATGGCGCTGTTCCTGATTCCCCAGTGGAATGGCGCCATTCTTGAGACAACGGACCTGAGCTACACAGGAGCAGGGTATGGCATTTTGATGACGCTATGGATGACGTTTCCGGTACTGGTGATGTCATTCAATCACTACCCGATTATCTCGCCGATGGTGGTACGCCAGAAGCAACGCTATGGGCTGGAAGCGGCTGATGAGAAATGTGGGCAAATTCAACGTTACGGCATTGTGCTGATGGTTGTCGTCGTGCTGTTTTTTGTCCTCAGCTGTGTGTTGAGCTTGTCGCCTCAGCAACTGGCGGAGGACAAAGCGCAAAATCTATCCATTCTCTCGTACCTGGCGAACCATTTTGAGACGCCGGTTATCGCCTGGCTATCCCCCGTCATCGCCTTTGTTGCCATCACAAAATCCTTTCTCGGCCATTACATCGGTGCCAATGAATCCTTACGCGACATGATCGTTGAAGCCGCCGGCGCGAAAGGGAAAAAGCCGGGGATTCGCGTGGTCAACAGCATGATTTTTATCTTTATGGTTGCGACCTGCTGGTTCTTTGCCTGGAGGAACCCCAGCAGTCTGGGAATTATTGAAAGCATCAGCGGCCCGACCGGTGCGGCGATTCTGCTGCTGTTGCCGATGTACGCCATCCACAAACTGCCCGTACTGGCTTCGTACCGGGGCAAAATCAGCAACGTTTTTGTCACGCTTATTGGCCTGATTACGGTCTCCGCCATCTTCTAGGGCATGGCGAAGTAAAGACGCGATTAAGAGGGAAACAGCAATATGAGTCAGCATCTGCAGATCAGCGGTCAACGACTGGTTGATTCACTTTTCGAACTGGGTAAATACGGCGCACTTGCGGGCGGAGGCGTTTGCCGCCTGGCCGCGACGGCAGAGGATAAAGCGGGCAGGGACTTTGTGGTTGCCCGCATGCAGGCTCTGGGGCTTGCAATCCGTATTGATGCCATTGGCAATGTGACAGGGATTTTTGCCGGTGAGTGCGACTTGCCGATGGTCATGATGGGCTCGCATATTGATACCGTGGGAACAGGCGGTCTCTATGATGACAATTATGGCGTCATGGCGGGGCTTGAAGTGATTGCCACGCTTAAGGAGGCGGGGATTCGCCCCTTACGCCCGATCGCGGTGACCTTCTTTACGAATGAAGAAGGTGTGCGTTTCCAGCCGGATATGATGGGCAACGTGGTGTTTGCCGGTGACTATCCGCTGGAGGCGGCATTAGCAACCAAAGATCGTGGACGCCGTTGAGGATGAAGCCCGGCTGCAGCGATTAAGTCATCGCCGGTTACCCAGCGGCGCAGGCCATGACGCGCAGTTTATGGCGTCCGTCTGCCCGGCCGGCAACGTATTGCTGCAGGTGGTCTTAAAACGCGCCCAGAGAGCAGCCTAACGACATGACCGGAGAGTCTATGAATCAGCAACAGTTAAAACAGCAGTTAATGGCATGGCGTCATCATCTTCATGCTCATCCTGAAAGTGCGTTTGAAGAGGTCAAAACATCGGCGTTTATTGCGCAACAGCTTGAACAAATGGGGATTGAAGTGCACCGCAATCTGGGGAAAACCGGGCTGGTGGGCGTGCTGAAATGCGGTGAAGGTAAAGACGTCATTGGCATCCGTGCTGATATCGACTGCATTCAACTTACCGAACGGGGCGAACATGCATACCGTTCCACCACGCCTGAACGAATGCACGGCTGTGGCCATGACGGGCACACCTCGATGGTGTTGGGGGCGGCGCAGTTACTGGTAAAGCGTAAAAACTTTAACGGTACTGTGTGTTTTGTGTTTCAGCCCGCAGAAGAACCCGGCTATGGCGCGAACGCAATGATGGCCGATGGCTTGCTGACGCGTTTTGGTATCAAAGAGATTTACGGCCTGCACAATATGCCCGGGATGAAAGCCGGGACGATAGCGACGCGCGTCGGCGGCATTATGGCCAGTGAGGACAACTTTGTTATCCACATCCAGGGGCAGGGTTCCCATGCGGCGCGTCCCCATATGAGCAAAGATCCGCTGGTGATTGCGGCGGAGATCATTCTCGCCTTGCAAACAATTGTCTCCCGCAACGTCGATCCCAATGTTCCGGCGGTGATTTCATGTACTGAACTGCACACGGATGGTATCCGTAATGCAATTCCCGGGCATGTTGAAATTAAAGGCGACACGCGCAGCTATTCACCGCAGGTACAGGCGCTGCTTGAAAAGCGGATGCGAGCCATCTGTGAAGGCATTTGCGCCATGCACGGGGCACAGTGTGAATTTTCCTATACGCACGAGTTTGCCCCGACGGTGAATCACGAAGTTTGTGTGAACGTGGCGGTGAACGCGGCGAAGAACGTGGTGGGTGAACAAAACGTTGATGGCAACGTCCAGCAGATGATGATTTCCGAAGACTTCGGCGCCTTTTTACAGCATATCCCTGGCTGCTTTATCTTCCTGGGTAACGGCGATGACAGTGATGCAAAAGGCGCAACGCCGCTGCATAACGCTTGTTACGATTTCAATGACGACATCCTGCTGACCGGGGCGGAATATTTTGCCGAAGTCATCAGAACACGTTTGCCTTTACAAACTGAATAACGCTGGAAATCGGGCATAAAAAAAGCGTTCCATACTGGGAACGCTTTTTTGTTCTATCGGCGAGTTAGCTGGCTTTCTTCACCTGCGGCAGGTCAAAGGCCTCGCGCAGCGCGCGAACGAAAGCTTTATCGTGGCAAATCGTTTTGCCGGGGCTGTCAGATAATTTTGCCACCGGTTTACCGTTACACTCGACCAGCTTAATCACGATATTCAGCGGCTTCACATGTGGAATATCGCAGGTCAGCCGCGTACCAATACCGAAGCCCAGATTGATGCGGGAGGCAAAGTGGTAGTAGAGATCCAGTGCTTTATTCAAATCGAGATTGTCCGAAAAAATCAGCGTCTTAGACAACGGATCGATACCGAGTTTTTCATAGTGCACGATGGCTTTCTCGCCCCATTCAACCGGATCCCCCGAGTCATGGCGCAGCCCCTGATAACGCTGGGCAAACACCGGGCCGAAATCACGCAGGAAGGCGTCCATGGTAATGCAGTCTGTCAGGGCAATACCGAGCTGCTCCGGGTACTCTTCCAGCCATGCGGCCAGCGCGGCACGCTGGCTGGTGGCCAGCTCCGGGCTGATTTGCTGATGCGCCTGGAACCATTCGTGGGCCTGAGTCCCCATTGGGGTGAGCGACAGACGGCGCGCCAGATCGTAATTGCTGGTGCCGATAAACCACGGTTCTTGTTTGAGACGCGCTACGATGGCGTGTTGCACATCGCGCGAAAAACGGCGGCGGGTGCCGAAATCCATCAGACGGAAGCCGGACATATCCAGCTCAGCGGTGCGGCTAGCAAAATCCGCCAGTTTTGTTTCAAGATGCAGCAGGGCCTGCTGAACACCCACCTGCGGAGAGCGGCAGCGATGCACCAGCTCGCTAATTACCGCCAGCAGCGGCACTTCCCACATGATCACTTCGCGCCACGGGCCGGACATACGAATGTTCAGCTTGCCATTGTCATTAATGACCGTCACTTGCGACGGGTCGTAACGGAAATCGCGTAGCCACTGCAGGTAATCGGCTTTAAAGAAGGGGAGACCAGACAGCCACTGGAATTCGTCTTCCTGCAGGCGTAGATGTTGCATTGCGTCGATTTGTTCGCGAATAGCGCTGGCGTAAATGCCAAGAAGGTCATCGCCGCGGCAGCGGAACTCCGCTGTAACATGCACATCGTAGTAGTGATGGAAGACCGCCTGTTGCATATGCAATTTGTAGGCATCGGTATCCAGCAGCGTCTGCAGAGCAGGGGTAGCGAGTCGTGTCATGGTGCGCCGTAGCATCCTCTCACAGGAGCGTTTAGTACAATAAACAAAGCAGGTGGAATCCGCTGGAGTATACCTTGTTTATTGATTTATTGAACCCCGATCACACCATATAGCGCGAAACGGGTCGAGGGCATTTCGTGCAGCGTGTTACTAAAATGTATAACAAACTACTCTAACTACTTGAATTTAAAATGCGTTACTAGCCACATGCAGCCCCTTGGGGCATGGATGGGGCAAACTCTGACAACTTCTGGTTTAGTATAGACACTTGCTCAGCACTGCTTTCTGACATCCATTTTCCATAGACCTTAAAGACCATTTGAGCGTTAGCGTGTCCCATTTGGGTTGCTATAAAGCTTGGGTTGGCTCCGGCAGACAACGACCAGCATGCATAGGTATGTCGTGACTGGTATGCATTACGGTAACGGATTCCCGCACGTTTAATGACCGAAGCCCAGATTTTATTAATAGAGTTCACCGCATAGTGATATCCTGTATGAACACCACGCCGGGTACACTGAGGACTGAAAACAAAGGTGCAGGGGTGAATGACTGACCGGCCATACTCCCGTAACTTCACTTCAATCTCATACTGTCTGCCCAGGCGTGTTAGTTCGGCCTGACTTTTAAGGGCTTCGATTGCTGGCTTGATGAGAAAAATCACCCTGTCAGTTCCCGCCTCGGTTTTTGGCAGGGTGAATTCATCAGTTTGGGTGTGGTTGCGCTTGACCGTTAACGTACCAGCTTTCAAATCAATGTCCTCCCACGCAAGCCCGCACAACTCCCCGTGCCTCATGCCGGTATAAATCGCCAGCGACCATAAATTCTTTAATTGCTGGTGCCGGCATGCCTCTATAAACCTGATAAATTCATCGCGGCTGAGTGGATCTGGATCGGCTTTAGCCTTCTTTAGCCTGTTAATTCCGCTAAACGGGTTTTGCTTTATATATCCGTTATCCTGCGCAAACTGAAATATTCCAGACATAAGGGTCATGTAGTTGTTTACGGAAGGAGCTAGATAGTGTCGTCACGAGGATAAAAATCATTGATAATAGGGCCTTCTAATCAGAAGGCCCTATTATCATGACT